>JBAXMA010000031.1:0-16253 GCA_037134535.1 bacterium | reverse complement strand
GGGCAAACCTGGCCCGGATTGTTAGTCTTTACTATGTCACCAGATATCAGCCTGGCTGGTTCGATTTGACGCATATCTACATCTGGCAAACGCTCACAATCTTTCTTGGCGTCATATACTTTATGTGGTGGACAGGGAGAAGGGCGCAGAGTGTGGGCTGTAAGTTGTAGACTGTGCGGCCATACCAGACATATTCTTGAGTCTTGGTAGGGCGGGACAGCCTGTCCCGCCGCGTAATGTCACATGAGTAGTTGCGACGATCAAAAGTCAGGGCTTTTCAATGGTGCATATCAATCAGCAATCATTAGCCTTTCCGAAGCTGAAGCCATTCGCGCTTCATCTCGTGCTGGCGGTGCTGGGAGTGACGCTCACGTTCTATGTGGCAGGGGCAATCTACACCCGCGCGATGCTACCGTTGTACTCAGGCACTCTGTCGGCAATTCAGCCGCGTTATGAAGTTCAGAGCCTGCAGATCACCGGCTCAGCCATCCATCTTGAAACTGTCGTCCACCGGCAGGTTGTCGACGAGGGCGGGAGAGTGTTGCGCCTGAAACGCATCGTGCCTGTTTCGATAGCGGTCTCCTCGGTCTATATCCAACCCATCATTCTGCTATCGATCCTGGCGACCTGGCCGCTAGCCTGGCGCAAGAAGACGAAGGCCTTGCTGCTGGCGATTCCATTACTTATTGTGATCAATCTCATTGATATCCCCTTTGTGCTGGCATGGGAGGTCGAGGATGCTATTGCCGCCGATATGCCCGGTTCGACCAGAATCATTACTTTTGCCGGCATGGAAATTGCGACGCGGGTGCAGGACAGTCAGTTGCTGACGTACTGGTACGTATTCCTTCAAACCGGCGGGAGGCAGTTTCTGGGGCTCTTTGGTGCGCTCCTGTGTATCGGACTTTTTGCAATGCGGACGGAAAAGGATTCCTGAAGTCTCCCGCAGAGATAGCTCGCCCACCACGTAACTGAACAGCTATGAAAGAATTGCGGAAGAACGCAGGTATGGCAGCCGGCCCTCCCAGTCCTGAGTAAAATCGAGTGATTTCGATAAGGGAGGGCGCGGTGCCACCCGCGCCGTAGCCTCTTGGCGACGCCGGCTCCATGCGGTGCCGCATGGTATACAGCAAAAGTAGCGTACCTGAGCAGTCGCATTCCCTCTTTATCCTCCATTACTGCATGAGCGGTCGTGCTTCCATTTTCACTGGCATCGAGATTGCTCAGCTGTATCCGGTTGCTCCATCGAAAGGTTGTCAGGAATGCGATTTCACTTGTTCAAATGGTCTTGCCTGATCCTGTTTGCGTCAGGACTTTGCACCGCTTTGGCAGTGCCTGTACCCAAAGGACGAGCCACTGAACTAGCGACCGGCTGGCTACGCGAAGGCACGGCGCGCCTGGGGAGAAAGATGAACTCAAAAGTACACGCAGAGGTGTCATATCGCGATGAGGCCGGCGATGTCTCGTTCTACGCTATACAGCTTGCACCCGAAGGATTTATAATCGTTTCAGCAGATGATGCTGTTGAGCCTGTCATTGCTTTTTCGGAGTCGGGAACGACGAATGATCTGGTCGCGGGCAGTCCGTTGTTTGCCATGCTCAGCATTGATCTGCCGGAGCGCAATAAACACGCCCGGGTGATCGAGTCTGCCTATGCTGAATCACAACGCCAGCCGGTGAATAATGCGAAGCCCTCGAGGCGGCCTGAGCACGCTCGGAATAACAAAAACAGGTGGGAAAAATATGCCAATCCGGCAAAAGCTGCCGGGACCAAAGCGACTCTATCGTCGTCAGCGCTTCAGGCTGATCCGACAGTTGCCGATGCAGAAGTGCCAGTTTACGGTGGGCTTTACAGCATATCTGATGTGCGAATTGCGCCGATCATTTCCAGCAGGTGGGACCAGCAAACTGCACAAGGGCAATCTTGCTACAACTTCTACACTCCGAACAACTACTACGCAGGCTGCGTAGCAATTGCCGTGTCCCAGCTTATCCGTTACTGGCAATACCCGGTTACTGGCATTGGCCATATTACAAGAAACATTACGGTCAACGGAGTTACGCAATCGGCAACGACTCGCGGAGGCAACGGTGCGGGTGGACCGTACAACTGGAGTCAGATGCCGCTTAATCCTCAGACTGCAACCTACAATCTGGCACAGTGGCAGATGATCGGATCGCTATGCTACGATGCAGGAGTCATTGCCAGCATGGGCTACACAGCAACCGGGTCATCAGCGAACCTGTTAATTGCCAGCGAACTAACCCAGTCATTCGGCTTCGGCAGTGCACACGATTTGTGGGTCAATGGCGGCATCAGTGCCGTCACACGCGATCGGGTTCTCATGTCAAACCTCGCTGCTGGCTATCCTGTAATCACAGGAATTCGCCAGACAGTGGGCAATAGCGGCCATGCAATCATAACAGACGGTTTTGGTTACAGCAGTGGAGTTACCTATTTTCATGTGAATTACGGGTGGGGAATGAGCGGTGCGACCGCCTGGTATAACATGCCGACCATGGACTCATCACCAGCTTATAATCTGGTGGATGTGCTGATCTACAACATTTTCCCGACCAACACTGGTGAGATTGTTTCCGGCCGTATTGTGAGCGGCAGCAGCGGTCTGCAAGGCGTCACTGTTGTTCTGACGAGTGCTGGCACCAATAGCTATTCGGCGGTGACAGATGCGAATGGGTACTACGGAGTGATTGTTCCGGGTGGTGCCACTTACGCCATGACAGCCACAAAGACAGGGTATTCGTCGGGACAAATAACCGATGTGGTTGTCGGCTCATCATCACAAAGCTATGCCGGGCCATGCGGTAACTACTTTGCACAGGATCTTGCGCTTGCCGCCCCATCTATCCCTACTTTGACAGAGTGGGGCATGATTATCCTGGCCGTTTTAGTTCTGATAATGGGTTCGCAAGTCATTAGACTACAACAGGTAACATACACAGATCGGGCGGCATGATCCATGGACGGAAAACATTGCCGTTGCGAGGCATAAAGAGGAGGACTGCTTAACTAGGTAGTGACATGACCGATAGACACTATTACGAATAAGATCGGGCAAGAGAAAGTTTGGCTAAATAAGGAGGTTTGCCAATGGGTGTAGTGAATGACGATTTTCCGTGCAAATAGACTGTATTCTGAGAATTAGGAAGTTTGGTTACAAAACAGGGAGGCATTATGAAAGCAGTGTTGGCTAGACTAGTAGTGATGGGGTTCTTGTGTTTGATGGTGTTGTCGATCTCGGTTGGGCCCGCCATGGCCGGCCGGGCGTCCAAGGAAATTCAAACGGATGCACCAGTTTATGGTGATTTTAGCACAAACACTTCGTATGGGGTGCCGATGCTTCTGAGGCACAGTGCGGCCGGAGAATTCAAGATGCTCTACTTCGGGGAGAACGGGTCGGTCAACTGGGGAAATGCATTCTATTCGAACAGCTCGTGGTCTGCACTGACCTCGCCTGCATATACGCAAAATGGGGCGACTTGGGCCGACCAAGCGGTTTGGGGCGTTGCGGCCGTCAGTAACCTCATCTCCACAGACGCGAGCGGCTGGACCATTCAGGCAATTGGTGATGTGAATGGTGATGGCGTCTTGGAAGCTATTTGTCGCAGTACGGCTACAATTGCGGCATATCCCACCACGAAGTCACAGATTCGCGTCATGTTCTTTGCCGATAACGGTACACTCCGGACAGCACAGCCGCCGCCTTTCTATCAGAAGACTCCATGGGTTATTGAAGGTATGGGGCTATTCCATACAAACAACCAGGTTGCAATGGGCGTAGCGGCCAATGCCGAGCAGTTATTGCTCCGCCACAGCACAGCCGGTGAATTCAAACTGCTCCAGTTCCAGACGAATGGTTCCGTAGCATGGGGGAATGCCTTTCTCACAAACAGCTCTTGGACAGGGCTGACTGATCCGGCGTTTACCAGCATTGGCAGTACTTGGACGAATACCGACGTTTGGGGTGTGGCGTCGGTAGCGGGTTTGATATCGACGAATCCGGCCCGTTGGACGCTTGATGCCATCGGTGACATTAATGGAGACGGGAAGAAAGAACTGATAGTACGGAGCATCGACACCTTGCCGGCTGCCCCAACCACCAAATCGCAGATTCGTGTTCTTTTCTTCGCTGACAACGGGTTTAGTCTCAAGGCTTCCCAGCCTCCACCGTTCTATCAAAAAACTCCTTGGGTTATTCAGGGCTGCGGTCATTTCCATGACGTGGATTTGACAGCGGATGGTGTCGCAACGAATGCTGACCAGCTTCTGTTGAGGCATAGCACAGCGGGTGAATACAAGCTTCTATACTTCCAGACGAATGGTGCCGTAGCATGGGGTAGCTCCTTCCTTACGAACAGCTCTTGGACCGGATTGAGCGATCCGGCGTTTACCAGCAACGGCAGCACCTGGACGAATACCGACCTTTGGGGTGTAGCGGCAGTGTCGACCCTGATATCCACTAATCCGGCGGATTGGGTCAGTCAGGCCATCGGCGATGTCAATCGTGATGGACGTGATGAAATCATCCTACGCAGCACGACTACAGTGGCTGCAGCTCCCACCACTAAGTCGCAGATTCGCGTACTCTTCTTTGCCGATAATGGTACAAAGCTGAAGAGCGATCAACCGCCGCCATTTTACCAGAAGACCCCGTGGGTCATTGAGGGCATAAACAAGAAGTGATGGGTAACGGGTAATAAAGCGCCGACATCCACTGGATGTCGGCGCTTTCGTTTGCCCTATCAAATGTTTCGGCACCAGTGATTCCTTCAACGGCAGCGAGAGTGCTATTACGAGGGAAGTTATGAATAGAGGCCGAAAATACCTTATGGTCGGCAATATGTGTTGTTGCCGTGCATTGGCGACAATGGTGATGGCCTGCGTGTTTCAATCTGTGCCATGCGGGGCAATTCTTTACGTCAGCACTACAGGTAACGACATCACTGGTACTGGAACAAATCCAGCATACCCCTATGCAACAATCCAGAAAGCAATAGAGTCTGGAACCAATGGTGCCTCCGTTTATGTTTCGCCAGGCACGTACTATCCAACGTCAACTATTTCGGTCAACAAGAAGATTACGATCATCGGAACCAATGGCCCATCCACAACGATTGTCAACGCAGGTGGCTCATTTCGCTGTGCCATTGTTAAAACGAACGCCACCTTGGCGGGTCTGACAATCACCGGCGGATATGCGGCAATGGGCGGCGGATTCTTCCTCTCCTCCGGAGCCATGGTTTCAAACTGTATCATTCAAGCCAATACAGCCGCCCCAAAAGGGTTTGTCGTTGACTCGTACATTGATGTTGGTGTGGCCACAAACCGGGGAGGTGGTATATTTATCGACAGCAGCGGGTTGGTAGTGGATTCAACCATAGCAAATAACTTCGCCGCCAATGATGGTGGCGGTGTATTTCTGAGTGGAAGCGGGCAAGTACTGAGATGCACTATCTCAGGGAATCGATCCAACCTGGGGTCTGTCACGAACGACCATTCAACCTGGTTCGGCGGTGGGGGAGGAGTGTACATCCTGACCAATGGCCTCATCTATGGCTCGCTGATTCAAGACAACAGAGCCAAGTATCGCGCTGATGGTGGCGGAGTCTATTGTGCCAAGGGTGGGGTTGTTTCCAACTGTACGATTGCGGCAAACCAATGTGGCTCTACAGAAGACCCCCGTTATGGGGGAGGGCTGCTTCTTGAGAGCAAGAGCCGGTTGTTGTGCAGCATCGTGAAAGGGAACTATTCCGGCGGTCCGGGCGGTGGGGTCTATGCAGACACTAATTCCAGCATCTGTGACTCAGTAGTCCAGGACAATTCTTCCGATATCTATGCGGGAGGAATCTATGCCGAAAAAGCCGGTTTAACAAACTGTACCGTGATCGACAATGCGCTGCCGTTGGGAATAGGTTCATATGCTGGCGGTCTGTATGCAACAAATTGCGCTATGGCGAATATGGTTGTCTACTTCAACTCTGCTGACGCTGAAACTAACTATGCTTTGCGTGGCACCGCCGCCTTCACTTATTCATGCGCAGATCCACTCCCCTCGGGAATGGGAAACACAAATGCAAATCCTTTATTTGTTGATTTTCCCCTTGATTACCATCTTGCGCTTGGCTCCCCTTGCATTAATAAGGGAATTGGCAGAGCAACCACCGAAAAGGACATAGACGGCCACACACGAAAGTTCTCTACAGCGGCAGATATAGGGGCAGATGAATATGTCACCAATGCATCTGTGATTGCCAGGACTACGGCCCCCTATATGGTGGGCGAAGGCGCGCCTGTCACCCTCCGGGCAACCAATTCAAGCGGCGCAAACCTTCAATATCGGTGGTCATTCGGTGATGGTTCAACTCCGACAGCCTTCAGCACTTCGGGTGTTATTACGCACGCTTACACGTACAGTGGCTCATATACCGGCAGGCTTTTTGTTGCCAACACGAATGGGCAGAGTCTTGCCAATTTTGTTGTTGCCATCAGCAATATACCGCCCACGATCTCACTTTCCGGAACCAATTATGCCGGAATACTGGGACAACCACTCCTGATCACTGCCTCAGCTTGTCACCCGGTAGCAAATGCATTTCAATATCGAATGCATTTTGCATCTCAGGCTTGGTCGCAATGGTCGTCCTGTCAAACGACCCAGGTGCTATATGCATCGTATGTCCAAATCACAAATGATGTCATTTCGATCGAAGCTCAGAAGTTCGATCCCGATCCGGAAGTCAGTGCCTGCTTTGGTGCCACAGGCAGTTTCTCCTCGGCAGTATCATCGTTCTCATCCTTTACTACACTGGCGGGAACCCCATTGAAGTGGCTTAACTCCTATGGCCTCACGAATGACACATCTGATGTCGAACCTGATGGAATGACGACATGGGAGGAGTACATAGCCGGAACGGATCCCACAAAAGCCAGTTCGGTTCTGGCGTTGAATGCTATTACCCCTGTTCAAACAAGCGCACAGATGGTCATAGCCTGGAACAGTGCTTCAAATCGCTGGTATGACGTGTTTTGGAGCTCGAATCTCCTTTTGACCACCCCGACACCGATGGCCTCTGGAATAGGTGCGACGCCACCGATTAATGTCGTTACCGACACCATTCATTCAGCATCGCATCAGGGTTTTTACTTCATTAAAGTGAAACTGACACCATAAGAAAGTATTCCCTCAGAACGGGGTGGGGCTCTCTGCCATCCATCGGCCGACGGATGCGGCAGGGGCCGAAATTCTGACTCCTGCCGGATAAACTGGCAACGAGCCCGTAACTGAGGGAGTACATAAAAAGAGGCTTGCATCTATTAAGTTTCGCCTTATACAGCCGATAGTGACACTGTGGTTATCTGTGGTTATGGAAAAGTCAGGAGGGCGCAGAGCGATGAAACGGGTTCCAATGAGATTGATTGTCGTCTGCGTTTGCGTGTTAGTAACGTGTTCATTGGCATATTTAGTGATATTCCCAGTGTTTGACCGTGCTGGAGGTATTCTAAAATACGGCAAGAAACAGCAGGTCGAACAAGCTCGCTGTATAAGATCTGCGGGAACCCTTTCGCCCGCTGGAGCTTCAGAAATACACACTACAACCACAGCGCAAACCGGCAAAACGCGAGACAACAGCAACAGAATCGGTGACGGGAATCGCGACTCATTTGACTCTGATTCTGTATCGAAGTCAACAATCTCAGAAGCCGGTGCAGGGGACTCCTCGAGAAGCGGCATTCCCGCACAGACTAAGACGGCAGTTGTCGATGCAGCTGAGGAAATGTCCTCTGAGCGCAGCCGCCATATTTCTGGAGTTGATCTCATCGAGTCTGATTGGTCCAAAGTTAAGCGGTCCAAGAGTGATCTCAAATCAGGTGCGACCGGATTTGCCGACGGAAGCGTCAGTTCTGCAGTATTACCCCCGGCGATGGTAGCTCTTGCTCAACTTTCTTTGCGTCTCCCCCCCGAAAGTCAGCGCTATGTTGCCAGCGATGGTCAGTTCGCGGTTGTCGTTACCAAAGGGATTGACTATGCGATAGCAGAAGATGGAATAGTTCTTGAATTCAGCCCGGCCACCGAAGCTGAATTGATCAGTACGGGGCAGGGTGTAAACTGCCCGGCGCTGGCGAGCAATGATAAGTTTACAATTGCGCGATTGACAGACGAGGCCTTTCTTGTCAAGAGATCCGATGGGCGTGAGTCCACGCTTAAGACCATCGGCGACCTGGCGTCAATTGACAGTTCCGGATCTTCAGAGAATTCATTTTCTGCAGAGGAAGTTCTTGGTCAGCAGATCCCAGAGTTGAAGACCAGTGCAACTGTGTTTGTCAGTCAAGACAAACAGGCTGCCATGTACGTTGATCCAGAGAGCGACAGCCATACTCTGGTGCTTCCTGACGGCACATCAACGAGTTTTATGCCATCCAAAAAGAATCTCGAGTTAGTCACTTCAGTCGGAGCCACTTGTGGTCTGGTGGCGCACGGTGATGGAATCGCAGTTGGCGGTTTGACTCCTGATGCCTATGTTGTGCAGTGGACTAAAGAGGGGAAAGACAGCTTTGTTGAAACAACACTATTCAATCGGATTGTTCCCGGTTCGACGGAAAGCGTGATTTCGATTGCCCAGACAGGGGGCGCGGTAGCAGGTTCGGGATCAAGCCTGCAAGCAACGCCAACGTCATCACGCCGGAGCACTGGCACATCGGGTACGTCGTCGGCAGCCACTTTCGCCTCGTCCACGGCAGGTTCAATCTCATCTGATGTTGCTTCGCAAAAAGTCGGTGTCGATGCTTCGGCGAACCTTGCCGGGAACGGCACCGTCTCTGATGCCGTGGGAACTCCCGTGTGGGCAATGTCAATGGCCGAACGCCGTGCGCACCGTCGGCAGTCCGTTCTCTGATGTGTATTCGCAGACCCCAATAGCCCGCATAATGTCACAGGGCGTGTGAAATATGCGGGCTCAGCTTCCCGCTCATTTGGCATTGCACATGCTTACCATTTAAGGACACGTACGAATAGGGGCTCCAAAGTATATGTTTGCATCTTCCTATAATGCGATAGCGGGGAGTATTACTGAAAATCTTCTCAGAATACTTGCTGCGAAGACCGAATCATGCAACACATTCGCACCAGGTGAGACCTCAGCCAGTACATTGTGCACAGCTTGCCCCGACATCCTCCTCGACATTGTGAAGGACGCTATGCTGCTGAAAAGATTCAGAGATTGCCCCTCCGAGGCAAAGCGACTTTTCGCGATCCTAAATCTCAGCCGGTCTGAAAAATGCCATGCTCACCTTCTACTTGAGGTCGCAACAGACCTTTCACGAGCGGGACGTCATGCCGATGCGTCTCTAACGATAGCTCCTATTGAGAACCGTCTTGATGCGCTCACTGCCCGGCAGTCTCTCGTTTGGTGCCAGATACAATACACCCTTGGCAACTATGGTCCGGCGCTTGTGCAAATGGATTTGCGGCAGCACGAAATCACGGAGGTGGTGCATGCGCTCAGGGCGCGACTTCTCATCGGACTTGGCAGGCTCTCAGAAGCGCGCGCACTCATCACTTCATCGCCCCACTTGAGTTCATCCCCTGCAGCAACATTCGAGCTGATTGGCATGCTTGTTGCCACCCTTAACGGACAACCCCCTTCGTACGACCAACTCCAGCAATCCATTTCAGGGAAAATACTCACCGAGGGTAACAAGGAACTCTTGTTGCTATTGCTGGCAGAGGCACGCATGGCAGATCAGGCTCTCAAGCTCATGGATCAAATGCCTGATACTCCGTTTTGTAGGGTCAACCGGGCTCATGTCCTGCACTTGGCCGGTCGTCCCGCTGACGCCGACAAGGCTCGCCTGTCCGCTCTGGAAGACGCAATGGCATGGAATTGTGAAGCCGACAACGGAGTATCCTGGCCTGATCTTCTGGCAAGCTACATCGCATCAGGGTATTGCATCTTGGTCTCCCCCAGCCATCCCTGGATTCAATTGTCGAGCTTGCGGTGGGCAAACCCGGAATCCCGAACCGTACTCCCCAAGTGGAACCTCTGTGGCCCATTTGGCGAAAACAGACAGGCAGAGGCATCGATATGAGCAACTCTAGTCGTCCAGATCAAACTCCACCTACTAATAGTGCGATTAATAAACTGGTGCGATCTTTGCCATACGAAACGCTTTCCACCCTTCTGAACACCAACGTTTCAATAACAAACATTAACGCCGAGGCTTATCTCGGGTGGGTACACCTGTTGAACCCTTCTATTCTGGATAGATTCGGTGATCCCTACCAGAAGAAAATAATCGAGTTCTATGTAACTCAACATTTGTTAAGAATCAGCCCTGCCGACCATTTGTTGGATGCCGCAGGTGGGATGTACTCTCCATCACCATACATTCCTGCTGCGAGGCGCATTATCCAGGACATGCGACTGACGCCGGAGTTTCGCAAGTTGCATCCAGGAGTCGAGTTTGTTGAGTCGGACGCTTCGGCAATCCCACTCAATAATGAATCAATAGACTGTATATCATGCCATCACTCATTCGAGCACTTTCAACACGAATCTGACACCGGGTTCGTGCGCGAAGTACAACGCCTTCTGCGTTCAGGGGGGCGTGCATGCATCCTGCCCATATTTCTGGCCGATCAATATTTCGAGATAACGGACACACCCGGCGTCGCTCTGCAATTTGACCCTGCCTCAAAGACTATTGTGGATGTCACGGCCGCGCTTCCAGGCGGTGATGTTTCCGGCAACTATGCAAGAGTTTATGATCCAGCCGCTTTTCGACGCCGCGTACTTGATGTAGTCGACCGCAACGAGTTCACAACAACACTCTTCGAGATTCAAATGGATGGCCGGCCATGTCCCGACCTTTCGCGTCCTTCGAATCGCAGCGCAAGCGCAATAAATGTTCCCTACCGCGCTCTGCTCATTGAAAAGAAGAGAAGGTGAAGTTAGTGGCATTTCCCATGCTTGCATTCTTTTCATGCAGACTGCGGAAATAGGGCACAGCATCATAGGCTACGGATCACCTGTGCATTTTGGAATCAGCCCCTCCGTATTGATCTACAATCATATTTACAAGTGCGCCGGGACCACTTTCGAATCCCTGCTGGAACAGCAGTTTGGATCTGATTATCACTATGCGGGTTTTCTTTCGTCCTGGCCCTCACTTCAAAGAAGTTTGCAGAAACAACAAAGACAAACACTCGCTATTGCCGGCCATGCCGCCTGGGGAACTCACGAGCTTCTTCCTGCTAGCTATAACGCCTTCTACATCACCATTTTGCGTGAGCCGTTTTCGAGATTTATGTCGACATACCGATTCAGCCGATCTCGAGGCGCATTATATGCAACTCCCTCGGAATGTCTGACTGAGTTTCCGCATAACTTCCTTGTCAAGTGGCTGGGCAATGGCGATCCGCATTTGGCAAAAGTTCGGCTGTTGTCAGTCTACTCGCTTTTTGGCTTAGTGGAACGGTTCAATGAGTTTCTTGTCATGCTGACGGATCTTACTGGCACTCAATTCTCGTCGTACACGATCCGGAACCGCACAGAGGACACAAGGCCTGTTGACTCTCTTGGACTGCGGGAAGAATTCGAAAGACTGAACGGAGATGATCTGGAGTTGTATCGATGGGCCTCGCAGGTGTTTGAAGAGCGATGGCGATCCCGCTTAGATCGAGCGCCACGGCCGACACTAATCGCGGCTTCCGAACCGGTCGGATCTGCCGAACCTTTCGGAGAAGAGCTTTCCAGATCGGTCGCCCACGGTAATCTTGCCGAAGCGATTCGCATCATGGAATGTGCCGGAGCCCCGACACCGTCTCACTGCTATTACTTAGCGCGTATCCATGAGAGACTCAATCACTTCGAGGCGGCACTCCATTGGTTCACCGAGGCAACTCAACGCGATGTTGAGAACGCACTGTCTCTTGCATGGTTCTTGGATCAACACGGCCTTTTCGGAAGGGCTATTGAAGTTCTCACTCAGGCGCTCTCCACTCTTGGCTCAATTTCTGTGACTTCTGCTGATGCCTATCCATCTCGTTTCCGTCAAAAGGCTTACGCCCATTTGGAACGTCTTCACTCCGAAATCTCTCGTTCGCGTAAATGTGTAATAGCACCGGCGACCGCCACAGTAGAAGTAGACGTTCATGAGGAACTCGTCAGGACGTGGCAATTCTCGGCCGCATATGTCCTGGCGCGGTTAGAGACGCTCGACGCAGTGCATGGCTCCAACGCCACAATTGCGTTGTTTGGGAACGGCAAGCATACGAATTGGCTATTGACGGTTGTGGCATCGACACCATGGCGGAACCGCATAATGTGCATTCTTGATGATAATGCCGTTCCCGGATTGGCAAACCAGGGAATCCCCGTTGTACATCCGACCCGACCAGGTGGGTATACGTGGAGCATCCTGATTCCATCATCGGACACGTGCGAGCAGCAACTCATAGCCCGCATCCATGAGTTGTTTGATGTAGCCACGCCTGTTTGGTTGCTCTATGGCGGACGTATATCGGGCGCGATTCCTAAGCCGCCGCCCACGCACGAAGCTTCATAGCCGATCTGAGGCGTGGTGGGTCCCTGCGGTTTAGTCGGCAGGACTTGACGGTATGTGGCATTGCACCTGCTAGCGGGTCTATCAGAGAAGGGTGTGATTCCCATACGGAGATAAGTGTTTGGGCACGGAGGCCGTCACTGTGCAGCGAAATCAGTTGAATACGGAGTGGAATCGGGACTACCGCGCCTTCTTGCACGGGCGATGGGTCATCACGCGGCTGGCTGCGCTGGTGATGGAAACTGCAGCAAAGCCTGTGCGTGTTGCGCTATACGGCAACGGTCGCCACACAGAATGGCTTCTAGCGCTGCTGCGCCAGTTGCCGCTTCCAATCAGTGTTACCATGATCATGGATGACAAAGCCGGGCGCTCCACCCCGGTATCGCTGCAGGCAACAGTGCCTGTGTGTCGTCCAGACCATAAACTTGCTCATGGTTTCGATGTTATTATTCCTTCATCGGATTCTGTCGAATACCAGATGAGCAAGCGCTGTTGCGAGGTCTTTGGACACGCTGTTCCAGTCTACTTTCTATATGAGGGTTTGCCATTCCCGCCCGGTCCTTATGCCAAGGTCGATCCTGCACTGCCGCGCATTTCTCTCATTATTGTTCCGACCGAAAACGATCCGGCCGTCAGCGTCACGTGGCAGGCACTTGTACAGGCGCAGTACTATCCCAACCTTGAAAGTGTGACCTCCGCGGCTGCTTGTCGCCCAGTTCCGGCAAATGGACTACTGCCGTTGTCACGGGAAATAGCCATTCCCAATTCCGCTGGATATGTCGCTGCAGTGCGCGCGGCACTTGCCGAAGTCACGGGAGAATGGATCTGTCTGGCGAATTCCGAAGACTCTTTGGAATCAGGCGCACTGCGCGTGTTGGCGCAGCAGACCGCTGATACAGAAGTGATTCTTGGAGCCACGCGCCTGACCCGGAATGGCACATGCGTGGATGTGATTACCCCGCGCAGTACATTGCCGGATGCCTTGCTGGACTGGTGGCATCATGATGTGATGCCATCGTCTGCCAATGCGATGTTCATCCGGCGGGCCGCCATTCTTGAGGCAATGGCGTTGCTTCCGGGTGACCTTTCGCCGGCAGCAGTACGTTACGAACTCCTGCTGCGCTTGGCGAAGCGCCATGGAGCCGTGGCGATAACGCAGGAGGCTCTGGCATCCTCTGAAACCGCTGTACACCCGCTCGAACAGACGCAGGCGGTCTCAATTGCTCAGAGGCACGATGGCATCCTCGATCCTGTAGCACGTATCCGTCACCGGCAATTGGATCTCCTGCTCAGTGGAACTTCAGACGATTTTGTCGCGGCGCAAAAAATGCTCCCGTGCCCTGTGGGAGAGGACCTACCGCCAATCTCGATCATCACACCATCATTCAACGCCCGTCCCTATCTGGCGCGGGCCTGCTATTCCGTGGTGATGCAGTGTTACCAGAATGTGGAGCACGTGGTGATAGATGGTGCCAGTACTGACGGGACGCAATCGCTCTTCTCTCAATTTCCCATCCGCGCCCTGTCGGAGCCAGATCACGGCATGTATGAGGCCATCAATAAAGGGATCAGGCTTGCCTCTCATCGCTACATTATTGTGCTCAGTTCTGATGATTTTCTCGAGCCCGGCGCGCTGCAAGCCATTGGCATGTTTCTGCGCGGGCATCCCGACACACCCTTTGTCGCAGGTGGGCTGCGTGTGATTACGACAGATCGGCGGGTTTACTTCAATTCCGCCGCATCCGACCGACTGTCGAACCTTCTTCGCTGGTGGCGTCCGAATGCCTACCCATATAACACAGTTGCCTATGTTTTTACCCGCGAGCATTGGGCTGCCGTCGGCGGTTTCGATGCAACCTTGCGGGTGGCCGCTGATGCCGATTTCGTCATGAAATCGAGACACCATGCACATTTCGCCAGACTGCCTGATATATTTGGAACCTGGGACATGCGCCCCGATTGCCTGACTATGCAGACGCGCACCTGTCTAGGTCGTGATGAACTCAAAGCCGTTGTCGGCCGCCATGTCGACGCCCTGGGTTTGTTTGAGCGTAAGCAATTCCTTGCAGAACAGGAGGCTGTTCTATGCGCGTTCTAGTCTACTTTCAGCATAAGCCATATCCCGCGACCACGGGGGCACACATTCGCTGTCAGGCTGTTCTTCGGGCATTGAGAGAACTACGCCATGAGGTGACTCTGTTCAGTTCCAATCTGCTCACCGATACGAGCTGGACCGCCGAGTCCGTTGCTGAGGTCGAAGAAACGTTCGGTATTCGCGTTGTTATCCATCGTGGCACACCTGATGATACCCTCTACTGTGCAGCCATTCGATGGGATGATCTGCCTCGCAAGCAATGGGGCGACTTTGCTCCGCCAGCCATGAAAGCAGCATTTGTCGAGCTAGCCCGTGACTGGCATCCCGATGCGGTGATCATCAATTATACATTCTTCGGCAACCTGATCTGTGATCCCGTATTCAGTCGCTGCTTGAAGATTATGGAATCGCTCGACATGTTCAGTCTGAATGGGCAGATGCAGAGGGCCTTTCTCCATCTTCTGCCCGGTCGTCCAATACACGCGGACCGTGTGTGTTCGCAACTTCTGGATCAGACATTCCTGAGCGATCTTGATCTTTCTGTCTGGCCTGAAGAATATGCCGTATGCGATCAGTTTGATGTAACCACTGCCGTGTCGCGAAACGAGACTGAAGGAATCGCGGCACACACCTCGAATACTCAGGCTGTTTGGGCTCCAATCACGGCGGAGTCGCGGGAACTGTCCAACACGTACGGCGGGAATCCGGTTTACATGGCTGCCATCAATGCGTTGAACGTGCAGGGCTACCTTTACTTTGCCAGGAAGGTTCTGCCCCTGATTCAATCGCGCAAGGCTGACTTCATGTTGGATGCCGTTGGGGCTTGCTCAACCATCATGGATGAGGTCGCGGGCATCCGCAATCTGGGCTATGTGCCCAGTCTCGACGCCCTTTATCGGGATGCCGCTTTTGCAATATGCCCGCTGATCGGCGCCACGGGCCAGCAGATCAAAGTGATCGAAGCTATGGCCTATGGAGTTCCAGCAGTGGTTTTGCGAAATGTCGCTGCCAGTTCGCCTGTCATTCACGGTGTCAATGGGTTTATTGCCGATACACCGGAGGAAATGGCCGGCTACTGCCTGCGGCTGCGGGCGGATCAGCAGCTCTGTCGATCGTTTGGGAATGCAGCGCGTGGCATTGTAGCCCGTGACTGGTCGCAGCAACGGCTTGTGAACACGTTCCGCGAGATCCTTTCCCGGAAGCCCGGAGCCGCCTCATGTCGCCGCAAACCACCCGCCCGTACACGCCAGGCGAGCCAAACAACGGAGATAGACTTCAGTCTTGTCGTGGACGCCCGAGCGCGGTCAGAGGAGCTGCAGGCATGCCTGGCATCGGTATCCAACCAGTCGGGTGTGATGCAGGAGACAATCGTTGTTTCCACTATTCCTGTAGCCGGGTACCATCATGCCACCTCCATTGCCGAGGCGCTTGCCGCTGCCAATGGCCGGTGGATAGGCTTACTGCACGCCTCTGACCTGCTTCATACCAACGCCCTGGCCACGGCGAGGCGAGCGCTTCGCAACAGCCGGTGCCGTGGCTGGATCACATCGAGGCTCGCCATGGTTGATGCACAGG
>JBAXMA010000030.1:0-16276 GCA_037134535.1 bacterium | reverse complement strand
ATCCTGTTCAGGGAGTGGCAAGTCAAGGGCAGAAAACTCGAGCAGGCCCAACTTGAGTTAATCTACAGCACTTCCAAAAACTGGCAGGAGAAGTGGCTGGCAGGCAAGGAACTCGGTCTTAAGCAGGCAGCACAGGATGTGTATGAGAACAAAGATGCTGAGCGTGAGGACCGCATGGAAGCCAGCAAGATTCTGGGCATATCGCCATGCGATTTCGCGCTTCATGAACGTAAACTTGGCAAAGAGCTGAAGAAAGAGGATCTCAAACAGATCTGGATCCACGCCAAAGACTTAGATGTAAGAAACGCAGCAGCAGCAGAACTCGGGCATTCTGCAACAAAGATATGGATGTCTGAGCATCCGGAAGTCGTAGTTGGTGCAGGAGTTGTCTTCCTTGTCCTTGTAGCGATAACAGTCATCTGGCGACCCTGGCGCCACTTCGGCCGGGCAAAACTGGCAGACACACCCTCTGAACAGGCTGCAGCAGCTCCCAGGCTGGTAGTTACGAATTCAAATAGACGCATACCTTCTCCGGCAGACGCGCCATCCCCTGTAGCTGCACCATCACAGACAAGCGCGCCCTCGTCATCAGTCGTATCGCCTTCATCGGGAATGTCATCTGCGTCCGAAAAACCAACTGCAACAACCACACTGCCCGCAACGAAGGAGCTTTCAACATCGACTTCCACTCTTGGCAAACTGCCCGATGATCCTGCAGAAAAGGTGGATCTTGCAGGCATGATGTCAAGCAGTTCGGCTGCAACAAAATCTGACCCGACAGTTGCTCCTCCGGATCTTCCTGACATACCCGATGACCAGCCGGAAGACACCACTGGCTCCACATCCAATGCGCTTCCGACCTCACCGGTTAGTCCGGTTAGCGCCCCCAAGCCGGTTGTAGTCATAAAATCAACCAACGTTGCCGGAGTTGTCTCAAACAAACTGCCGGCAATTACATCTCCAGTGCCCAAGGTCACAGTAACTTCAGGTCCAACCGGTAAGGTTGTGAAGGTAGTTTCGCCTGTGGCAGCGGCGACTAACGCACCCAAACCGGTTCTGGTTGTAAAATCAACCAACGTTGTCGGGACCATATCAAACAAGATACAGTCAACCGCTGCAGCCCCAGCCAAGGTCATCGCAACAACAGTCGCAACCGGCAAGGTTGTGAAAGCGGTCGCTCCAGTGTCAATATCCACAAACGCTCTAAGACCGTCGACCATTGCCAAACCGTCCATCGCAGTAAAGATCTCTACTAATACGCTTCCTCAGAAAGTGACTGTTCCTGCCACGGCGCTGGTGCCTTCAACCTCGACAAATGCAGTTGTAAAGGCAATAGTACCAACAGCGGTTCCGGCTGGTAAAACGGAATAGTTGACCCACCCCGGTTGAAATGAGGAGAGTTATATCGGCGAATGGTCTGAGCGCCGGACAACGTCAGTTCGTGGTATAATGATAAAAGCCTTTAAACTTGCTGCGTCGTTCGCGAATCCTCTTGAACCGGTGAACCGGTCCGTCACAAGTCAATCGCCGCACTATTTCCTGACCGCAAGCACTGTTCTTTCACTGCTTACCGGCATGCTTGTTGCGTCATGCTCGGGATCACGTGGTAACGATGCGGCAAACACTCACAGGACAATTGATGGCATCATGGTCGCTTGCATCGCATACAAGGCTGATTGCGGCGTGTTCCCACCCGAGCAACCTGGCCTCAGGGCTCTGATCGACAGCCCTGGCACTTCAGCATGGCAGGGCCCATACCTTCACGGCGAGATTCCGGGAGACGCGTGGGGCAATGCATTCAAGTACAGCATCGTAAATGGCAACCCGGTGATCGAGTCTGCCGGACCGGACGGCAAGTTTGCTACACCCGATGACATTACCGGAGCCAAAGCAAACCGTTGAACTGCCACAGGTTATGTACATGAATATTCTATTGCTTGCTCCACATCCATTTTTCCAGGAGCGCGGAACGCCCATAGCCGTCAATCTCCTGCTCAAAGTTCTTTCCGGGGCTGGCCACAGAGTCGACATCCTGACCTATCATCTTGGTGAAGATGTTACCCATCTAAACGTGACAATTCACAGGATCAGGGGTCCCCTTTTCATCAAGAACGTGAGACCCGGCTTTTCACTGAAGAAACTCATCTGCGACCTCTATATGATTCCCAAAGCCGTCAAGATGGCGCGCTGCGGCCGCTATGACGTTATACACGCAGTGGAGGAGTCGGTGTTCATCGCCCGCATTATACGCCGTATCACTGGTATCCCCTATGTATACGACATGGATTCATCCTTGCCAGCGCAGATGGTCGAGAAAATGCCATTCCTCGTCATATTGCGACCGCTGATGCGATGGTTTGAGAAAAGAGCAATCAGCCGGGCTGCTGCCGTCATTGCTGTCTGTGACTCCCTTGCCAGCATCGCAAAGGATTCTGGAGGAGCCAGGGTAGTCGTGCTGAATGACATCTCGCTTCTTGACCCAGCCCCTGAGAATGCCCGCCTTGAAACCAGAGAATCACTGAGAATAGCCGGCCTGTGCTTCATTTATATCGGAAACCTCGAATCGTATCAGGGCATCGATCTCCTGCTCGAAAGTTTTGCCATCCTGCTTGAAACGGCACCGGACTCAACGCTTGTGGTTGCTGGTGGAACGGATCTCGACGTTGCCTCATACAGGAAACGGGCTGAAAATCTCGGCATAGCCAATAATGTACGATTCATCGGGCGGTGGCCTGTCAATCGCATGTCCACATTGATGGCCGCAGCCGATGTACTGGTGTCGCCCAGACTAACGGGCAATAATACGCCGATGAAGATCTATTCATATCTGGACTCCGGCAAGCCTGTACTGGCAACAGCAATGGCAGGCCATACGCAAGTGCTTGACCAGAACACAGCAGTTCTTTCGCCTCCGGATCCGGTCGGTTTTGCGGCCGGGATGCTCAGACTTGTAAACGACCCTGCCTTGCGCGAAGGCCTTGGAGCCAGAGGCAAAGCCCTCGCCACAAAGAAATATTCCTTTGACGCATTCAAGGCTACAATTATCAACCTTTACGCCAGCATAGAAGCAGAGGCACCGAACGCTCATTTGAACCGTTCAAAACTGTCTGCTTGACGCAAGGGTTGTGTGTCGTGGTAAAGTGCTCACAGCTTTTCAAATTGTGCTATCTAAACAGGCTTACGGAGCGTCCGGACTCATGCTTTACAGGCTCATATTTCTCAGCGGTCCTAATGCAGGCCAGCAGCAGACAGTCCTTCGGCCCACGATGACCATGGGCAGCGGAGCGGACTGTGGTATCTGTATAGCCGATGAAGAAATGGCGAGCAATCACGCCATATTCGAACACGATGATACCGGGTTGATGATTCGTGACCTGGGCACCATGCATAAAATCATCGTTAATCATCATCAGGTCGATAAATGCCGGCTGAAACACGGTGATGAAATTGAAATCGGCCGGACGCGATTCCTGCTGCAAGCCACTGTCAGGGCAGAAGTTAATGCCGCGATGACTGCCGAGAGTACGGAGAGAAAGGCGCGCAGGCTCAGCCCTATGGTAGTGATATACATCATAACGGGCCTCTCAATAGCCTATCTCTTTGCCAGAACGTTTCTAACCTTGCCGGATCCTGATTCAGATCCGCTGACACATTTACCTGATCCGGCGACCGGTACCACTATCCGTGCGACGTCTACGGTTTCCAATCCAACGACAGGTGTCAGGCCTCCCATCAGGGCGCACACAACCAGCCTCGCCATCACGACAACAGACCGCACTAATTCCCGGCCCGTGCTCAACGTCACAACAAATGTAATCGTTGTCAATCCCGTCGCAGTCGCATCCAACATAACGCAGCTGATCATAACCAGGCCAGCGCCGACAGTTCCGGTTGCTGTTCCGGATGCTGTTCCGGCTGCCGTGCCGGCAATCCCAGTCCCGCCGCGAACAAATCGCATTACAACACACCTGCCTGTAGTCCTGCCGTCCGTTCCCGTGATCAAAATTGTGTCAACGGAACAAAATAAGTTTCCGTCTACAGACTCCTATCAGGAAATGAGGACGCTTACGATAAAGCTGAAGCAGGCCGCAACCATCGATATAGAACCCGATTCTGTAACCATGGAGGTCATTTTTTACGACCGGGACAATGTGTCGGGAGACGTATTTCCATCAAGAATGATTGCCCCGCAAAACCCAATGAAGATCGCAGGGCCATGGAATCAAGATCTTCAGAAGGTTACAACTGCAACCTATACCGTGCCAAGCGCCAGCACGTTCACCGGGGTACGACTCCAGCAATTCTACGGTTTCACGATACGAATCTTCCAGGCCGGGATCCTCCAGGACCAGACCTGCAAACCCGCTGACCTGCGGACTTTCATGCCCAAATAAGGATCTGGTTGATATGCGCGAAAAAATCTCTGCATGCGTCATCACATATAACGAAGAACGCAAAATTCATCGTTGCCTTGAGAGCGTCGCATGGTGTGATGAGATTGTGATCATTGACAGTTTCAGCACTGACCATACCGTCGACATCTGCCGCCGATATACAGATAAGATACACCAGAATGTCTGGTTGGGCTATGTAGGACAGCGCAATCTTGTCAGGGAAATGGCGCAGTATCCGTGGATTCTATTCCTTGATTCTGACGAGGAAGTTTCAGATGGGCTTCAGAAGGAAATTATTGAGGAATTTGAAAGAGGCACGGGCGACAGCGTCGGATACGAATTTCCGCGGCTGGTATACTACATTGGCCGCTGGATTAATCACGGCGAATGGTATCCGGACGTCAAGCTGCGACTTTTCAAGAAGGCCTATGGCCGGACCGAGGGCGAAGAACCGCATGACCGGATCGAAGTCACCGGACCCGTGAAACGGCTCAAGAACCCGATCTGGCATTACACCTATGATGACATCAGAGACCAGATGGATACGCTCAACCGGTTCTCCGGTATCACTGCCCAGCAGAAGTTTGTCAAGGAGCAGTCATTCAGCTGGCTCGACATCCTTTTTCGTCCTGCCTTCCGGTTCTTCCGAGGCTACATCTTCCGCAGAGGCTTCCTCGAGGGCGCACACGGGTTTATCATCGCTGTGATGAATTCATACGGTACCTTTGCCAAGTACGCGAAGCTATGGGAACTTCAACACCGGAAAATGTCGAACTTCCATGAGCTTCCGGACAATGTTCCGCATGTTGACCCCACCAGGCGAAAGCAGGGGTCCTGACGCAGATACCAAGACTCAGTTGACGCGTAGTGGCCGGCGAACTAGGCCACTACGAAGCACGAGCCGCCGACCACCTCATGTTAGGACATTAGAATGGCGCCGAACTAAAAGTGATCGTACTCGTTAGCTTGATAGCTATGGGCTTCGCCCTACCATGCAAAGAACAGACTCTTTGGTAGGGCGAACCGTCCTGGTGAGCCGCGATTACGACGATTGCACCCAATCGCAGATGCGCCCCAGTCCGAAGTCCGAATAGAATCGATTATTTTCATTTCAATTCCGGAACGAATTCCCTATTCTCACGAATAACACAAAGAAAGGTAATGACATGACAAGGTGGTCGGCTCTCTGCCTCGCAATATGTGCAACTGTTCTTTTTGTGACTGGTCGACCGGCACTCGCCAAAAATGCGGCACCCGTCATACAACACACACCCGTGACTGTTGCACTGCAGGGGCAATCAATCATCATCAAGGCCACCGTTACTGATGATGTCAAAGTAAAGACAGTCACACTATTCTACTCAACTTCCAAGGATGTCGCGCCATTCAGGCTCGAGATGCAGTCAGCCGGCCAGAACATGTACATTTGCACCGTACCGGATAACCTGCTGGAACACGCCACAACGCTTACCTACTATATCGAAGCCGTAGACAACGCGGATCAATCGACGGAGACACGCTGGCATAACGTCAGCATCCAGCAAGCCAAGGCCGGATCAAAGCCAGACATCAAGGCAGGGCAGGATGATTCGTCATTCTGGAAGACAACCGCGCTGATTGGCGGCGGAGTTGTCCTGGCCGGCGGAACTGCCGCCATTATTGCCGGTAACAGCGGTGGCACCTCTCAGCCACCTCCTATATCCACGACAAATGTACACGCCGGTACTTACATAGGATCTGTAACTACTCAGCTGGAATTTCCCGGCGAATCACCTGCTACACTCGCGCACGGAACAACGATTGTGATTGATATAAACGGTACCGTACGCAGCACAGATCTATATTCGACTGAAAGCCTGTTTTCAACGCTGAGCGGTGCCGACTTTACACTGACCGCAAACGTCAGTACCACCAACCTGACAGGTCAGATAAACTACTACGGCACTGTCAATAACGGTCGTATCACCGGTTCAGTCGGCGGACAGGTTCTGTCAACCTCAGGAACAAACGGCACATACTACGGCAATTTCTACGCAGTGAAGCAGTAGTCACACGTCGTGCCATCAGGCGGCAATGCTGCCAATTGTTCAATCAGCACAACGCTTCAAATGGTGTACCGGAATACCGGTAATGAATTCACTCCAGGCTCCCGCCCAGATCCTGCCTGACGATTTCACCAGGGCACGTCGTCATTGCGGGCCAGATCTTCCGGCCGGGGTAGATGGCGGTGTGAATCCCGGTGTGCACGCCGTCTCCGATGACAGTACCGAATTTGCGCCTGCCGGTCCCGACAAGTTGCCCCACAACAAGTGAACGATGTTCGCAGCCGTCGTGACGAAAATTCGCAGTAATGGTCCCTGCCCCTAGGTTGACGCGCTCACCAAGTATTGAATCACCACAATAGCTTAGATGACCGATATTGGTATGGCTCATAATAATGCAGTTTTTGATCTCAACTGCCTGGCCAATGTGACAACTATCTCCGATGCTGGTCGATCCGCGAATGTAGCAGTTGGGCCCGACCCGCACGTGAGAGCCAATAACTACGTTGCCCTCGATGAAAACTCCGGGAAGAATCCGTGACCCTGGTCCGACCATCACCTTCCCGTGCACATGGGCGTGCGGGCTGACATCACCCTTGATCACGCTGACGCGTAGTGACCCGACAAGCTCCTCGTTGATGCGCAGCAGGTCCCACGGGTAGATAATTTCAAACGTTCCGGCGTCGGCCTTAACGCGCGCAGCCCCGACAGGCGGTTTCCCGGCCAGCCCGACCCATGCCAGCGTCCGATTGCCTTTTACAAGTACCGTTGGCACCCTGGCGCGTGCAAGGGCCATTGCACAATTACCCGAGAGCCATGATTCACCGCGTACAAAGCAGGTCATCCTCCCGGCAGCGGGTCGGGCCACCGGCTTAAGTCCGGCTGCGGCGAGCCTGGCGAGCTGTGCATCCAACAGGCTCATATTGGCAATATTGCATTCCGACAGCAAGCGAGCACACGTCAGCGGATAGCACGTCACAGGACGACCTGTACTCAGAATAATTGCGTTCACAATACAATCTCCTTACGAGCAATCGTCACAAGACGCTTCATCCAGGCACGAGCCGCCTTCATTTCACTGGCTTCAACAAGCAGACGGAGCTTATCCTCGGTGCCTGAGTAGCGGACGATAATGCGACCGTCCTTACCGAGATCATCCCTGCACCGGCTCATAGCCTTCTGCAGCAGCGGCAGTTCTTCAAGCGGCCTTTTAACGGCCACCTTCAGGCTAGTCATAAGTTGCGGAAACTCCGTAAAGCATGATGCAAGATCCGCGAGCGGGGCATTTTTCAGCTTCATCATTCTGAGTACCTGGAGCGCGGTAACTATTCCGTCACCGGTGGTTGCATGGTCCATAAAGATGACATGACCGCTCTTTTCTCCGCCCAGACTGGCGCCAATTTTGCGCATATGCTCGATAACGTACCTGTCCCCCACATCTGTGGCATGGACTCGTATTCCGTGTGAGGCCATCGCCCTGTGTAAACCAAGATTACTCATGGTGGTGACTACAAGCGCATTCTTCGCAAGAATATGCCGTTTCTGTAAATCTAAAGCGCACATGGCCAGTATTCTGTCACCGTCAACAACCCTGCCAGCAGCGTCGCAGAAAATCACCCTGTCGGCGTCTCCGTCGAAGGCTATGCCGACATCTGCGTGATGTTTCTTCACCAGCTTCGCAACAGATTCAGGATGCAATGCTCCACATTTGTTGTTGATATTGTAACCGTCCGGTTCGACAAATACCTTTGTAACCTTTGCCCCGAGTTCGTTGAGAATGATCGGCCCGATGAAGTACGCTGCGCCATTTGCACAGTCAACAACGGCATGAATGCCGGAAAGATCCTGACTATCAATAGTGTGCTTGACGAACTCTATATATCTGCCGCGTGCATCATCGATGCGGTACGCTTTACCGATTTTATCGCTCCTGATATGATCGCTGAGAAGTTCTTTGGAGAGCGTAGCCCGGGCGATCTGCTCTTCCATAGTGTCAGAAAGCTTGAATCCGTCCCTCCCGAAGAGCTTGATGCCGTTGTCGTCATATGGATTATGGGAAGCAGTAAGAACCATTCCGATGTCAGCAGCCATCGATCTCGTCAAGTGCGCCACGGCAGGTGTGGGTATCGGTCCGACTAGAAATACATCCATGCCCATCGAGACAAGGCCACTTGTCAAAGCCGTTTCGAGCATGTAGCCGGAGAGTCTCGTGTCCTTACCGATCACAGCACGCCGCGAACCATGCCCGGATGCACCGTAGACCTGGCCAAGTGCCTTGCCAAGCTGAAGAACTATCTCAGGCGTAATAGGATGCCGGTTAGCCTGTCCCCTGATTCCATCAGTGCCAAAGAGTTTATCCATATGATTCGTCCTCTGTTCTACTTTGCTGAGCCGATTTGAATTCTCAAACGTTATTGATAAGTATACACGATGAAGTGAACCGCGCAATGGGGTTTTTAACTTGTCAGCACTATCCAAACACATTAGAGCAATAAGTTTACTTGCTCATGATGAGGGTCTTAGATAGCTTAAATCAGGGTTGCCCCGATTGCGCATTTTTTTATCAACAGCCATTATCGCCGAAGAAATAGCAGTTTATCAAAATGGCTCATAGAAGGAGTGGATACATGAAAGCTATGTTGAACGGAGAAGTAATGAAACGAAAACGGTCTAATGCTGCGAAATCGCCGACAGGAAAGACTAAGCCCGCTAAAGTTGAATTTCGTGCGAAGGCAGCAGACGGCAGTAAAGTTTTTCTCGTCGGAAGTTTCAATGACTGGGATCCGAAAGCAACACCGATGAAACGCAATGGCGACAGCGTGTTCAAGAAAGCGATCGATCTTCCTATTGGCCGTCATGAGTACAAGTTCCTGATCAATGACACATGGCACATTGACGAACAGTGTCCGCAATGGGTTCAAAATGCCTTCGGCTCACTCAACAGTGTGATTGAAATCAAGCAAGTATGATGCCGGAATAGTAACCTGCTCTAAATCCGCAGTGGTCATACGGCATCTGTTAGGCATGAAGAAACGCATAAACCAACGCTCTAGACACACACAGGAGACGAGCATTACGACATTCAACACCAACGACACTGCGGTGATTTTGATCGATCACCAAGTGGGAACAAATACATGGGCCAGCACTACGCCACTGCGGCTACTACAGCGGAACGTCATTATTCTGGCCAAGTTCGCGAAAGGCACGAGCATGCCGGTCGTTCTGACCTCAAGTCAGGAGGCCAATATTCATGTGCAAGGACCGCTCATGCCGGAATTACAAGAAGCGCTACCAGAGGCATTCGCGGCTCGCATCAAGCGTCAAGGAGTCGTTAACGCATGGGATGACCCGGCCTTCGCCGATGCATGTAGAAGGACAGGTCGAAAGAACTTCGTCATGGCGGGCGTAACCACGGATGTTTGCATGGTCGCACCGGCGATAAGCGCCGTCGAAGAGGGTTTTGTGGTAAAAGTTGTATGCGATGCATGCGGATCGAGCAATCAGATTGCTGAAGAGATGTCTTGGCGCAGGATGGAGAAAGCCGGTGTGTACCTCACCAGCACAAATGCCATCGTTGCTGAGTTGGTCAAGAACTGGGCCTCTCCGGCAGGCGCGGTAGCGTTTCCACTACTAACCGCCTAACCAGGGGGTGTACGGACTGACCCGCGGACGGCTCGCCAGTCCGTACGCCCTTGATGTTATGCTAGCTTGAAGGATGTCTGGAAAGGCTGCGGCGAAACGTACTTCCCGCGATTAGTGTTACCATTTGCTATTATCCGGTTCCGCCTGACAATCACGCAGTGAACATGACAAAATCCAGTAACGACAGTCAAAAGTCCCGAAAATTACGACAGCAGGCAGAAGAACTCGCCGAGTCCGCCCCGGGTCTGTTATCGGACGCTTTGTTGCCAGAACAAATAGGCTCGACTCTTCACGAATTACAGGTGCACAAGATTGAATTGGAGATGCAAAACGAGGAGCTTCGTCAGGCCCACGCCTCATTGCAGGAATACACGTCACGATATTATGATCTATACGATCTTGCGCCGGTAGGCTACCTCACACTCAGCGACAAAGGAATAGTACTAGAGGCGAATCTCACCATTTCGAGTCTGCTTGGTGTCAAGAAGGCGATGCTGGCTGGCCAATATCTCACCAAGTTCATTCTATCAGAGGATCAGAACATCTACTATCTGCACTGGAGGCAGCTGATCAGACCGGCCCCGGCAAAGTCACCCGCCATTCCTAACTCCTCCGCATATGACAGCGGAGGAGGAGCTTCTCCAGCGAATCAACCCGACGAATGCCATGTGTGCGATGTCCGGATGTACCGGGTCGGAACAAATCCATTCTGGGCACGCATCGAGGCCTCTATGTCTACTGATGCCAACGGAGCGACGGTGAACCGCACCATCATAAGTGACATTACTAAACTCAAACATGCGGAAAACGCCTTATTGGAGAACAACACTGAACTTACTCGCTTCAACCGCGCTGCTGTAGACCGTGAGTTGCGCATGATCGAGCTGAAGCAGGAGGTAAACGGGTTATGCGTCAGATTGGGGCTTCCTCCTGCTTACGCCATTGAGTCCCGGAAGCACTCATGACCAGCAGCTTGAACATGCGACAGTGGCTGGTGCGATATACCTTCGCAGTGGTCGCTGTAGCAGCCGGTGGTCTGCTGCGCCTTGCGCTTACAGCATGGGTCGGTCCCGGGCTGCCCACTTACATAACGTTCTACCCCTCTGTCATGGCCACGGCATTGTTTGCCGGCCTCGGCCCGGGCCTTCTGGCAACCATGCTCGCGGCAGTTCTCGTGGACTGCTGGCTGCTCCATCCAATAGGATTCGGGATAGCGTCCCCTATGGACGCTGTTGGTCTCGTGCTGTTCTCTCTCATGGGAGCCGCAGTAAGCGCGATCTCGGAGATGTACCGCCGGATACGGAGCCGCCTTTCCGCACTGGTAGACAAGCGTACGCAAGAGCTGACAGAGGCAAATAGCGCCCTGCAAGCACTGAACACGGAGCTGGAACAGCGTATTGCTGCCAGTACAGCGGAACTTCACCGGGCGAACGAAACATTGGAACTGCGCATCTCGGAACGAACTGCCGAGGTCGTCGCTACAAACAGGGACCTGCGGGCATCGCAGAGGGCAGCTCTCAATCTCATGGACGACGCGGTCATTGCAAGGAAGCAAGCCGAAGCAATAAGCCAGGATCTTCAGCGGACATCCAGAGAACTGGCCCGTTCAAACAAGGACCTCGAACAGTTCGCTCATGTCACATCACACGATTTGAAAGAGCCACTCCGCATGGTCACTGGATTTATGAGCCTCCTCAAGGACAGATACCGCAGCAAGCTGGATACCAAAGCTCTGGAGTATATCGGATTCGCCACAGATGCGGGTTCCCGGATGCAGAAGATGATAGACGATCTTCTGGCCTATGCCAGAGCCGGGCGTAACAATGTTATCGAGGCAGCTAATACCGAACACGTCCTCGACTCTGCCCTGGCGAACCTACGTACAGCCATCGATGAATCAGGTGCCGTGATCACGCGCGGCCCCATGCCAACAGTAAACGGACACGCCGGCGGCCTCGCTCACATTTTCCAGAACCTGATCGGCAATGCAATCAAGTTCAGGCGGCCCGGATCAAGGCCTGAGATCCATGTCAGCGCCAGAGCATTAACAGAGCAGGAACTTGGAGGCCCGTCCATATCGCTGTATACGGGTCATGAATACACAACTGACGACAACCCGCAGGCACCATCCGCCTCTTTACTCCCCCATTCTCCAACTGCCGCAACGACACAAACTCCCACCTGGCTCTTTTCAGTCAGCGACAACGGGATCGGGATTGAGCCCGAATTCGCAAATAAGATTTTCATGATCTTCCAGCGCCTGCACACGCGCGAGGAATATCAAGGCAACGGCGTGGGCCTGGCAATCTGCAAAAAAATAGTCGAACAGCATGGCGGAAGAATCTGGGTTGAATCCATTCCGGGAAGTGGAAGCACCTTTTTCTTCACACTGCCGCAAGTCCAGGATGTCACTGACAAATCAGGAAGAGGGGCAAATGAAGAATGTTGAGGTCTTGATGGTTGATGACAACCATGGCGATGTAGTGCTGATGAAGGAGGCCATGCAAGCCGCAGGCCTGACACATAATCTTAACGTCGCTTGCGACGGCATTGAAGCATTGGAATACCTTCGCCTCAAAGGCAAATACACCGGTGTTCCGAGGCCAGACATCATTGTGCTGGACTTGAAGCTTCCTAGAAAAGCCGGCATGGAGGTCCTCGAAGACATTCAACTCGATCCAACGCTGCGCGACATCCCTCTTGTTATCCTCAGCAGCTCACAATGGGAACTAGGTATAGCCCAGTCTCGCAAAGACTCCTGCTATAACTGTATAGTGAAGCCAAGCACGTTTGACGGCTACATAGAACTTGTCCGGAATATCGAGGCATTCAGAAAGACCGGCCAAAAAGGAGGTAATTCATGATCGCAACTGGCGCAAAGATCCTCCTAATTGAGGACAATCCGGCTGATGCCTATTTACTTCAGGACATTCTGCTGCCAGCGGCAGGCGGACCCTACGAACTGTGCAGAGCCGATCGTATGGCAACCGGTCTTGAGCAGCTGTCGCGCGGCCGCTTTGATGCCATTTTGCTCGACTTGATGTTGCCTGATTCGCATGGAATAGCTTCACTTGAACGCGTCCAGAAAGCCACAAACAAGATTCCGATCATTGTTCTGACAGGGATCGAAGACGAACAACTGGCAATAAACGCGATTCGACACGGCGCACAGGATTATCTCGTCAAGGGCACCGTAGACGGTCGCACGATTGCTAAAGCAATCCGGTACGCCATTGACCGGCAGAAGGCGGATGAGAATCTGCGACGAAGCGAGACTGCATACGCCGCAGCAAGAACGGCCGTAGACACGGTCAATGCCATGGAAGAGGGCGTGATGCTGATCAACATGGACGGAACAGTACGTTCGGCAAACCCGGCATTACTCAGAATGATCAAGCACGTGGGATCGCATCTGGAGGGCAGTAACTTCATCGATCTGCTTGCCACCATGACAGGCCCTGAGGATCTCGCGCTGATCCGTACAGCTCTGGCCGCAGCCATTCGCGGCGTGGTTCCGGAACTTCGTGAAATAACACTGACATCAGCTCCGTCAGACCCGATTCCTGCTATCCCTCGAATGGCCATCATCCGGGACGTAACCGGAAAGCCAGCCACAGTAGTACTGACTGTGCAGGACATAACGACTCACAGGAGGGCCGAGGATCAGCATCAGATCGTCACAACATTACTCGCGTTGTTTGCACAAAACACATCCCGTAAGGAATATCTTGATGCAGTTGTAAAGGTCATCCATCAATGGAGCGGATGTCGATGCATCGGCATACGTATCGCTAATGAAGACAATAAAATCCCCTACGAGGCGTATATCGGGTTTTCAGAGGACTTCATAAAGTCTGAGTGTATGCTTGTCATCGGCAAAGACGAATGTGCCTGCACACGGATCATTGCCAGACACCCCGATAAACGAGACCTTCTCCATTTAACTAAACGGGGATCGTTCAGGTGGGACAATATGCCCCACTTTATGGGATCCCTGTCCGAAGCGGACAAGAAACGTTACAGGGGCGCCTGTCTGGAGACCGGCTTTTCATCCGTAGCAATCGTGCCCGTCAGATATCGCAACACTACTGTAGGTGCCATACATTTCGCGGATGAACAGAGAAATATGACATCGGTGGAGATGATCGGGCTTGCCGAAACCACTTTCGCGCCGATTGTCGGAGAGGCGATTCACCGGTTCACCATTGAAACTGAATTGAGATCATTGTCTCTGAAGCTGACCCTGGCTGAAGCCCGCGCGCGCCGTGAGCTGGCGGTGGCATTACATGACACTGTGGGGCAAAGTCTGGCACTGGGGAAGATCAAACTCGGCGCGCTGCATGCGTTGTTAGCGGAGAAAGAGAAAGAGCCGCTGAAAGTATTGCGGGAAATCAGGGAGATGTTCGATGAGGCTGTGCAACAGACCAGAAGTCTTAGTTTTGAACTGAGTCCGCCGATACTCTACGAACTAGGACTTGGCGCCGCAGTAGAATGGGTAGGCGAAGAGTTCTCGAAGCGCCACGGCTTTCAGGTGCGTTGTCACGGCACCGATAAGGAACGTTCAATTGCGGAAGCGATGAGTGTATTATTCTTCCAGTCCGCCCGCGAACTCCTGACCAATATCACAAAGCATGCAGGCGCCACCGAAGTGAACATATCGCTGCTGGACAGGAATGGCCAACTCGTGCTGAAGATCATTGACAACGGCAGAGGAATGGAGCCAAATGTCTTTGAGGGTGGTATTGCAAGAAACAACAGCTTTGGCCTCTTCAGCATCCGTGAGCGGATGAAGCAGATTGGCGGCACCTTTGAGATCCTGTCCGAGGCCGGACAAGGCACGACGGCTATACTGACCGCGCCTTTGCAGACTGCTGTTTCCGCCTCATTGAAGTGAAGAGGATAGTATGACAATCAAAATAATGCTTGTTGATGACCACAAAATGATACGCGATTGCCTGAGGGCTCTTATCGAAAAGCATAAGGGAATGGAAGTGATTGGAGAGGCGGCCGATGGTCAGAATGCTGTACAGTCCGCGAAAACGCTGTCACCCGATGTCATCGTCATCGATATCGGAATGCCCGAGTTGAACGGAATTGAAGCGACACGACAGATAACTGCGCTCAAATGCGGACCGAAAGTAATCGGTCTTTCCATGCACGCTGACCGGCGGCATGTGGCTCAGATGTTGAAGGCCGGTGCCTCCGGCTACCTTTTGAAGGACTGCGCATTTGAAGAACTCGGACTTGCAATTGAAACCGTGGCAAAAGGGCAGATTTATCTCAGCCCGCAGATCGCGGGTACTGTCCTGACAGAGTTCAAACGAACAGCAAAAGAAGATGACGGTTCTGTTTTTGCTGTTCTGACCGTAAGGGAGCGCGAAGTGCTCCAGCAGGTTGCCGAGGGATCCTCTACCAAAGATATTGCAGCCGCCCTGGGATTGAGTATAAAGACTGTTGAGACTCATCGACTTAAGATCATGGACAAACTCGATCTCTATAGCGTTGCAGAGCTGACCAAGTACGCTATCAAGGAAGGTCTGACTGAATTGGAGAAATGACGCCCCTTCCCTGCCACCGCACCCCATACGTGCTAAGAAGTAATGTTTTGCGATGGTCGAATTGCGTCTTTCCCCGATTGCCCTGATTCAGCTCATGCCCTACATTACTAGCAACTTCTGGAGTATATTGTATGAAAATCCTTGTAATCGACGACGATTCTAAACTTCGCAACGAGATTGAATCGATTCTCACGCGCAATGGGCACTCGGTCGATTGCGCAGCCTGTGCTTCCTACGGAGTGACGATGGTTGCAAAGGACCGATATGATGTTGTGCTCCTGGATTACTGGATGCCTGAACACAACGGGCTTTGGTTTCTTGAGAATGCCGTCCTTCCCAGGCAGACAAAGACACTTCTTATGACATCATACTCCGGCAGACGCTTCGTCAAACGGATATTCGATGCAGGCGTAACTGACTTTGTTCCAAAGCCGTTTGACGAGGCTGAGCTGCTGCTGCATCTAGAATTTCTATCCAAGGAGCCGGAGTCAGTGTCAGCACAGGCTGCACCAATTGCTCACGGGAGACGTTACGATGATCCTCGAGGCTGACAATGGAATGAATTGCTTGCAAACAATGATATTGGTCATGTAATCTGAAGGAATATCTGTGTTGTGTCGGTAGACCTGCTTATTGG
>JBAXMA010000029.1:0-16379 GCA_037134535.1 bacterium | reverse complement strand
GAGGCCGGCGTTGCTGGGACACGAACTGACAGTGTAATAGCCGCTCTCGCCCGCATAGAAAGCGGGGGCAGTCTGCATGCAATAATTGTCGACAAGGACTTGCTCGGGAATGAGGCTGCAGGACTGCTACGAGCCATGATCAAGCTTTGCCCATCTACCGGCATTGTGGTTTTGTGTGAGGACCCGGATCGCGAACCACCGGCACTCATGACGGATCTTGTCTTCGTCCAGAAACGCACTGATCCGGGCAGGATCATTGTCGCAATGGTTGAGGCAAAGACTCTGGCGGCACAACGGCAGCACCGATAGTAATATTGTCAATCAACCGCACACTGCCAACCTTTACAGCAATCGCAACGAGGCCCGGTCCTTCTAATGTCTCGACAGGCTTCCATCTGGCGCGATCAAGAATCTCGACATAGTCAATCCGCGCAAGCGAGTATTTCCCGATCAGCGTCTTCATTCGATCCTTAATATCCAGGGCATCTCGGGTGCCCGCCTCATAAAGTTGCCTCGCCAAACCAAGCGCAAGCGGAACGCAGACTGCATCCCTGCGTGCCTCTTCGGACAAATAGACATTCCTTGAACTCATGGCCAGCCCATCGGCTTCTCGAACCGTTGGCCCGGCAATCAACTCAACTTGAAAGTTCAGGTCGTGGATCATCTGCTGGACTAGCCGGCACTGTTGCGCATCCTTTTGTCCGAACACTGCGACATCGGGTCGGACAATATTCAACAGCTTCGCGACGACGGTAAGAACTCCGCTGAAGTGTCCGGGGCGCGATAGTCCGCATAGACTATGTGATATATGACCTTCTTCGACTGAGACACTGCAACCTTCAGCGTACATATCCCTGACTTCCGGACAAAACAATATATCAACACCCTCGCCTGCGCAAAGCCCGGTATCGCGCACCATGTCCCTGGGATACCTGTCAAAGTCTTCTCCAGGGCCAAACTGGGTGGGGTTCACAAAGATGCTGACTACTACTATGTCAACTCTGCTCCTGGCAAGCCGGATCAGCGACCGGTGACCTTCATGCAGAAAACCCATGGTGGGTACAAACCCGATCGTTTTGCCGGAATGGCGACTCTGAAGGCATGTTCCTGCCATGTCCGCTACAGACGTGATGATTTTCATATCGCATCCGAAAGGTGCGCACCAGCAGCTGTCACAAGAGCGTCTCTGCTCACTGGCTTAGCCAGGATTGAATGGCCATCGCCGCCAGCCGCGAGCTTCTTTACAACATCTGGCGGAGCAAAGCCTGTACAGAAAACCACTCTCGGAAGCTCCCATCCTTTGGCCTTACAATAGTCCCTGATCTCTGCAAACGCCTCTTCTCCATTCAATACCGGCATTCGCAAATCCATTACAATGACTGCATGATGCTTGCCCCTGAACGCAACAACTGCCTCAGCTCCGTTACCGGCCGTTTCGATGTCTGCTTTTGGAAATGCGGATGAAAGAATCATGTGAAACAGTCGCCGGATTTCCGATTCGTCGTCAACAACCAGAATACTGTTAGCCTTGCACGGAACAGTTCCTCCCTTCTCCAACTTAGGGCCTTCCGATCCCGCTGATTCCTCTCTGCAGATCGGAAAATACAAAGCAAACGTGGTTCCCTTCCCTACTGCGCTGTCAACCGTTACAAGCCCCTTGTGGTCATCGACAATCCCTCGCACCACGCTCAATCCCAGACCACTGCCACGACTCTTCGCCAATTTCCGCGTCGTAAAGAACGGATCAAACATCTTTTCAATGACATCTGCAGGAATTCCGCTTCCATTGTCGGACACCTTCAATTCCACATATTCACTAATGTCAAGTTTGCAAGGGGTCTCACCTGGCCGGTCCATGTAGAGGTTCCTGGTGGCTATCTCAATACGCCCGCCTCCGTCCATGGCATCCATGGCGTTCTGGCAGAGATTCTGCACGACACGAAGCATCTGCTCAGACGCACCGCTGATCAAAAGCAGGTCGCCTGCCAGATTGGTTTGGATATCAATATTCCGCTCTGCAGCCGTATCATGCAGCATCACGGCAACGCGTTGTGCAATCTCATTGATGTTGAATGGCGCCATCTTGTGATGACCACGCTTCGAAAGAGCAAGCAACTGCTGAGTAATTTTGGCCATGTCATGCGCAGTCTTCTCCATTATGTCCAGCAGTTCGCGGCCACGGCACTTTTCCGGCAGATCTCGTCGTATCAAGTCAGGATAGGCAAACAGCGGTGTGAGCAGATTATCAAAGTCGTGGGCAATCTGCCCTGCGACAGTCGATGCCGTCTCAACCTTCCTGGCAACCGTTGTGTCGGCATCTTCAATCATGTCCTCAGAGCTGCGATCGTTGCCTGCATTCATATTATCGGTCATAATCTTCTCCAGCGACAGCAGTATCAAAGAGTCTAAGCTTTATGAGGATTGTCCCGTCAACAGATAGGCTGTCCGAACTGCTCCGGAGACAAGAATGTTGTTGATGTTTTGGTGCTCTTCCCATAACAATGCTGCCGGAATCTGAGTCATCAAGCAGCTCGAACTGCGGTCTACGAAGCGTGCGTTCATCAAGACTAAGACCCGCAGTCCGGCAAGAACCCTTTTTATGGGCCCGGTTGGACTCGAACCAACGACCAAGGCGTTATGAGCGCCCTGCTCTGACCAACTGAGCTACGGGCCCGGACAAATTGATACATCGCCGATAACCTAGCAGAGAGACGCAACGAACGCAACAGTTTGTCCTACTTCCTGAGAGGCTAATAATGGATCGAATCAAAGTAAGTCTGACACGATGCCCTGACTACTCGCAGGAAGGGGTTCAGACGGCGGTCGACAGGGCCCTGGATGATATTGGCGGCATAGGCTCCATTGTACTGCCTGGCAATACCGTTCTGCTTAAGCCGAACATGCTTACTGACCGGGAACCAGATTGCGCCGTCACCACCCATCCGGAGATTGTCCGTGCGCTCATCCGCACGGTACGGAGACATGGGGGACGTCCCATGGTGGCAGACAGTCCCGCCAACGTCACGAAAATCGAAAGAGTGTGGGATCGCACCGGGTTCCGGGCGTTGTGCGACCAGGAGAACGTGCCGCTTATCAATCTGGAAAAAGCCGGATCCAGTAGTGTCACGGTCAATGGAATCACCTTCACGATTGCCCAGCCAGTGCTCGATGCTGATGTGCTGATCAGTGTTCCCAAGATAAAGACCCACATGCTGACAGTTTTCACCGGGGCAGTGAAGAATCTCTATGGTACAGTTCCTGGCTTTCAGAAGACCACTCTTCACAAACTGCATCCCAAACCGGCTGATTTCGGAAAATTGATTGCGGCCATCTACAGCAGACTTAAACCACAGCTGGCTGTGGCTGATGCGATTGTCGGAATGGACGGCGAAGGTCCGTCTAGCGGGAATCCGATAAAGATCGGTTTGATTGCGGCATCACGTGACAGCGTCGCGCTGGACACGACTCTGTGCCGGTTCCTGAAGATCGACACCCGGGCAGTCCCCTACTTCAAGCCGCTCGCCGAGGCGTCTCTTGGTGAAACTTTGCGGGATCGCATCCAGATTGTAGGCACACAGACAGAGGAGGTACTGCCACAGCCATTTCGGGTTCCCAGTTCCCTCCCCGGCCGGCTGATTCCCAAACCATTGGTCAGATTGCTTGAGCCGTATCTATGGATACGACCACACTTTCTCGAACGTTGCGTGTCATGCGGCCGTTGCGTAAAAGCCTGTCCAGTGACTGCCCTTCATATAGAAAACAAGGGTAGACCAGTTCTGGATGCCGGCAAATGTATTGGCTGTTGCTGCTGCCACGAGGTCTGTCCTGAGAAGGCGGTGGAAATGCGACTCAGTCCTTTACTGTCGTTTATGAGGCGGGGGCGTCTGCCGTAACGCAAATAAACTAACATGAAACTTACAGATAAAACAGAAAAAGAGCAGGTTGCAAAACCGGGGCTCAGGCATGTTGTCGAATACGTATTTGTCAGGGGGCTGTCGGGATTGATCACGCTGCTGCCGTATCGCGCGGCACTCTTCATCGGATGGGTAGTGGCAGGCCTCTCCTTCTACGTGTTTCGCTTCCGTGTAACGCTGGCAAAGCAACGGATTCGCCAGGTCTTTGGTAATAGTCTTTCCGAGAATGAGATCAGCCGCATTGCATGGCAGTCATGGCGCAACTTCATATTCTGTGTAACAGATCTCATCCGACTGCCCTGCATCACGAAGACCTGGCTGGTTGATCGCACTGCCGGCCTGCAATCAGTAGTCGAGATAATGAAGACCCACTGCGCAACAGGCAAGGGAGGAGTAATTGCCTGCCCTCACATGGGTGCATGGGAAGTGGCCGGTGTTGCCATGCAGGTCATGGACTTTCCCATATTTTTTCTTACCGGAAAACAAAAGAACCCTCTTGTTGATGCTTACATCAACCGGCTGCGCGGCCGTACCGGTATCGATACCGTCCAGCGCGGGACTTTAATGATCAAAGGGGTATTGCGCAGGCTCAAGGATGGTCACCTCCTGGCTTTTCTGCCTGACGTCCGGATGGCCACAGAAGGATTGCCGGTGAAGTTTCTTGGAGGAGAGGCAAACGTGCCTGCAGGAATGGCGCTCTTTGCCAGACAGGCCGGTGTTCCAATATTCCCGTCTGTTGTCACGCGTGTTGGATGGAGCAAGCACGCTTTCCGCATCTGTCCGCCCATCTGGCCCGACGAAAACATCAGCAAGCGCGAGGACTGGCAGCGAATGACACAGCATGTCTTTACTGAGCTTGACCGTGCAATCCGTGAACAACCTGAACAATGGTTCTGGTTCAATAAGCGCTGGATATTGGATCCGCTCTAGCCGCAGCAGATTCATGGAAACAGCGGCATTATTAACGAGTTAAGTTTAGAGTACGGACGCTTGAATGTTCTTGAATGTATGACGACATAACCAGGGGGAAATGAGCAATGGATATCCAGCAATTATTCGCTGACAGGATAGGTGGACTGTCGTTCGGATCGACCGCCGAGATATATAAATTTGAAAAGATCAAAAGGGCAAAAGCCGCTGTTCGCAAGGCACATCCTGATGTAGAACTCCTGGATTTCGGGGTGGGAGAACCCGACGAGATGGCGCCCAGATCAGTCCGGAAAGCACTGAAACAGGCCGTGGACGATCCCTCCAATCGCGGCTATGCCGACAACGGCATTCCGCAATTCAAGATCTCTGCCGTTCAGTACATGAAGGACTATTTTGGCGTAGAAGACCTCAATCCCGAAGAGGAGATCAATCATTCAATCGGCAGCAAGCCCGCACTGGCAATGATTCCGCTCTGCTTCATTAATCCCGGCGACGTCGCACTCGTAACGGTTCCTGGCTATCCGGTCCTGGCAACTCATGTGCAGTATCTCGGCGGCACGGTGGTCAAGCTTCCGCTACTCAAAGCCAATAACTTCCTTCCCGATCTCAACGCCATAGATCCGGCGGTAGCGCGCAAGGCCAAGCTGTTCTATGTCAACTACCCGAATAATCCCACCGGGGCGTCAGCCACTCCGGAATTCTTCGATCGCCTCATTGCATTCGCCGAGGCCAACAACATACTGATTGTCCACGACGCCGCGTATGCCACACTTGCCTACGGCGCAAAGCCCTTGTCAATACTGAGCAGGCCCGGCGGCAAACGGGTGGCCATAGAACTCCACTCAATGAGCAAGTGCTGCAGCATGACCGGCTGGCGCCTTGGTTTTGCAGCAGGATCTCCACGCATGATTCAGGCATTTGCGACTGTCAAAGACAACATGGATTCCGGCCAGTTCAAGGCAATTCAGCTTGCGGCATGCGCCGGACTTGCAGACAGTAAGTCTATCGAGCAAATAAGGCGCCACTATGAAAGACGACTTCGCAAGATGGTCCGTGTACTGAAATCGGTGGGATTTGACGCAAAAATGCCGGGCGGCACTTTCTTCCTCTACGTTGACGCCCCCAAGTCAGCCGGCTCCGAGACCTTCGCAAACGCTGAGGCTGCTTCCCAGTATTTGATCCTCAAACACATGATCTCAACGGTACCATGGGAGGACGTTGGACCTTTCCTGCGCTTTTCTGCCACATTCGAGTCCCAGGGTTCGAAGGATGACGATCGCGTCATCGCAGAGCTCGGGAAGCGCCTGGAATCGGCAAAACTGGCATTCTAAGAAGCGCCAGCCTCTTTCTCCAGTTGTCCGTATCTGTTAACCAATGCGGTATAGATCTTATGTGCCGCCGGATCAGGCTCCGCGGCTTTCTTGAACGGTGCAGCTCCAGGTATTGCGTCCGAAAAGGGAATGAACCTACCGGCTTTCATGCAAGACCAGGCGTGACGGGCACGGTATGCAGCGCCAAGAGCCGCGGAGTTCGCCTGCTCCCCAACAAACACTGGCACACCAAAAACGTTCGAGACCACCTTGACCATTTCAAGATTGGCAGAAGCCCCGCCAGTAGCCAGAATGCTCGTTGGCTTCAAGCCAATACGCGCACCATGAATCCGCATTGCCAGAAAAGTACCTTCTACAACTCCCCTGATCTCAGCCGCTGGTGCAAACGATTTTACCTTGGCACCCTTCTTGTCCTGCCGGTACACCCCTGTCTTGCCAATAGGAGGCGTAATCTCCGGCTGATCCACATGCAGGCTGATGCTTCCGCCATTACCGGGAGATGTCTGACTGAGGGCTTTGTTGAAACTCTCCCACGACCCGCCCGCGCAGGCATCGCGAACCTTTTCGCGCGTGAGCGATCCATTCTTGCGCACCATCATGACCATGAAAGCGTCCGGATCGATCGGGCTGACGAAGACATGGCCTTCCTTTCCTGAGGGAACCGGATTAGAGGCCGAACCGAACATGGTATCACTGGTGCCGAGACTGATCGCGACATTGCCGGGGCTCTGGAGTCGCAAGCCTGCCAGGCTGTTGGGGTTGTCACCGGAGAATGTCGATACAATGCAGTCGCGATTGAAGCCATATTTCTCTGCAAAATACGCATGCACCTTCCCGGCAACGGCATGGGAATATGCGGGAGTTCCAAGTTTCGCGTCCAGTCCCGGTGCCGTGTTTTTCAACGCCGTTGGCGACCAGTTCCGCGAATGGATATCCAGCAGATTCATCCCGGAGCCATCACTCAAGTCAATAGGAACATAGTCGCCGATCAGGAGGGATGCTATGAATGAACTGACCAATGCAATCCGCTCAGTGGCATCATAGTCTTTCTTGCGGGAATGCCATATTTTCGAAATCTGGTTGCCGGTAAACCGCTCATATGCCCTTGAGCCGGTGAGGTCCGCCAATGCCTGAGCTCCACCAAGAGCTTTTTCCAGCGCCCTGCACTGCCGCCCGGTGCTGGAATCCATCCAGATCGGTGACGCATCGACTGAAAATACACCCTTGAGCTGATCGCGCAGGGATTGTCTGCTGTTCAATCCATTAAGTACAGCCTGAGTCTTCTTCTTCAGCCATACGCTTCCATGCTGCTGTCCGGATCCGCCTATGGCCACGACCTGCTTGAATGCAAAACGGTCTTTGGACATCTTTGCGAGCAGAAGATCAAGCGCGGCAACCCACATAAGCGGCGGCGACGTGACTGTGACACCATCCGCATGCTGATGAACGCCGCCTCTGGTCTTGAACGCCGGCAAATCGGCATCAAAGTTCACTGCGTTCTCATAGACAACCTGCAGATCCTTATCCACAACCATTGCCTTCAGACTCTGTGTGCTCGAATCCAAACCCAGAAATGTTCCCGCCTCCGACTTCTTCATACCGGCAACCTCCATATCTGTCTTATCATTCCGCTGCCTTCGTGCGTCGTTCCTTGAACCATATTATCCAAATCGACATTTCATACATCAGTATCATAGGAACAGCCATAACCAGCATTGAGAAGGCCGACGTGTCTGGAGTAATGATCATCGCGATAATCATTATGATGACTATGGCATATGACCGTGCCGACCTGAGTTGCAGCGAATCAATAAGTCCCAGGTGTCCAAGCAGAACCAATACAACTGGTAGTTCAAAAGACAATCCGAACCCAAGCAGAAGATACAGGCAGAATATCACATAGTCACCAGCCGCAAGGAAGTCCACCTTCGGCCCCATCCACTCCCCCATTCCCATCAGGATTTGCAGCGATACAGGCAACGCAAAAAAGTAACCCATGCAGACCCCACCGATGAAGAATGCTACGGCTGCTATCCCGTACGTGCCGATCGCCTTGCGTTCCGTCTTTGTGAGGCCTGGAAACACGAAACCGGCAATAAAGAAGACAATCGCCGGCGCAGCTATGATAAGACCGCTGATCATTACGACCAGCATGGTAAGATTGAACCCGCCCATCACGTCGAAAATCTTCAAATACTTTTCGGGATCCTTGCCTGCCCGCTGAAGCGGCCATGACAGCGCACGGAAGATATGCGGGGCAAGCGGAACGGCCACCGCCATGCCGATGACAAGAGCTAAAGCGCCCCTGACGAGAGTATTTCGCAGGTCTACAAGATGCTCAAGGAATGTCTTCCTCGAAAAATCGGCAGGTTCGTCAGCCTGCTGGGTCATGGGGAGTTTCCTTGTTCGTGTCGATTACGACTGCACCGGTTGTGACTGGTTCAAACGGAGCTGGCTCTACAGTGGCGGACTCTGTCACCATCGGCTCCGGCTGGAATGTCTCTGCCTGGATTGGCTCGCCAGAAACAGAAAGATTCTCAGTGGCCGGAACCTCCGGAGTGGTAACAGAAGTCTGACCGGCAGTCAATTCATCGGATTTCGGGTGAAGGACCTCGTCCCCGATATGCATGACTTGTGACTGAAACTCATCAGACACAGACCGGATCTGCGCCATGAACTTGCCGATCGTCCGCGCAATCTTCGGCAATTCTTTCGGACCGAACAATATCAGAGCAATCACTAGAACCAGAACCAGCTCTGACGCGCCAATCCCAAGCAAGGCTAATGGCAGACAAATGGTCATTTATTGTACAGGCCAAACTCCACACGCCTGTTGGCACGCCATGCGGCTTCGGAATGTCCCTGATCCTGCGGTTTCTCTTTGCCCCAGCTCTTCGTGTGAAGGCGTGATGCATCGATCTTGAGGCCCAGCAGGTACGCGCGTACCGCATCCGCACGTCTCTCACCAAGGGTCATATTATATTCAGCCGTGCCACGCTCATCACAATGGCCTTCAAGCACAGCATAACTGGCGGAATTTCCGTTGAGATAGGTCGCAACGGCTTCCATCTTGGTGAACTCACTGTTCTGGACCTTGGCACTGTCGAATTCGAAAAGGACATTTTCAAAGGTAACCGCAATCTTCCCGTCCAGCGAAGCCGGCTGTCCAATCAATCCACCACCCTTGCCGCCCGGTCCATCCACATTATTCACATCTTCAACCGGAATCCTGCTGGGATCCTTTGGGCGCTGTGTTCTGCATCCACTGGTAAACGCCACACACGCACACGCAACAACCACAAAACCAAACAGTCTCTTGATTGACATATCTCCCCCTGCTTTCTCTTTACTATTGTTTAAGAACTGGTCTTCATCTTCCATTACCTGTACGACCAGGCTGGCGAACTCCAATTCCCGCGAACATTCAGCAACCGTATTAGACCGTCTCCCATTGTGTCAAGGATATAGACTGCTGATGAACGCCGTCCCTCCGACCGGCTGCACACCAGATGACGACCGTCAGGCGCCCAACTGGGGTCTTCATAATCAGCGCCGTCACTCGTGAGTTGCTTCTCCTCCCCGGTTGAAACATCGATGATACAGATCTGGTAGTGTCCGTCCCTCAGACTCGCAAATGCAATCATACCGTTCCTGCCCCAGTCCGGTGTAACGTTCTCCTTGCCGGTCTTGGTCAGTCTTCGTACTCCACCTCCATTGCTGTTCGATACAAAGAGCTGCGGCCGCCCCGGCGAATCAGAAACGAATACAATCTGCTTCATATCCGGTGACCACGACGGACTGGCCTCCCCGGCATTTGGCGTCCGCGTAAGCCTTGCAACTCCTTTTGACTGCAGATCGATAGCGTACAGCTCGGGATTGCCATCCTTTGACAGGCACAGCGCCATCTTTCTTCCGTCAGGCGAAATTGCAGCACCCATATTCAACCCCGGAAAGCTCGTGAGTCTTTCACGGGACAACGATGCGCCGCTCAGGTCTATCTCATAGATGTAGGGAAACGCTGCATGGAATGAAGTATACACCAGTCTCTTGCCATCCGGATACCAGGCCGGCGAAATACTCACTGACTTGTCATCTGTCAGTCGCACGAGGTTGCGTCCATCATAATCGCATATGTATATTTCTTTCGATCCGGACATTGTCCCGACCAGAGCTATGCGACTTGATGCCATTCCCTGAACATCCTTCACTGCCTTGACAATTTCGTCTGAGACCGTATGAGCAAGTGTGCGGTACTCATCACCATTCCGGGTAAAGATTTTGTTCAGGCAGATCCGGCGCGACGGCAGCAGCGTGACACGACAGCTGACGCGAAGCGAAGCGCCCGCGTCTTCGCAGGATCCGTCCACAACGACAGACGCCGGGCCGCCCGGGGCCATTACAAACCACCCGGATCGCTCCAGGTCATCTTTTAGTACTTTTCTGAAATCTGCGGCTGACCGGCTCTTCCCTTCAATCAGGCCCGCAAGATCCAGCGGCGACTTTGTTGATCCGCTCGGTTTGACAATATCCATCTGATCGGCTGCACCGGCAACCACTGCTGCGAACACAAGCACTACTAATCCTGAAAACAACCGTCCTGCTGATACAATCACTGTCTCGTCCCTTCCGGTTCTACTTTGAACCTGAACTCTATGTCTGAGTGCCTTCTGACAAACTCTGCCGACAGACCATTGATATGGCCAACTGACCGCACCGCCTGCATTACGGATGCATCCATTACCTCATTACCTGAACTCTTTACCAGAACAGGTCTGGTCACGAGACCATTCCCTAGAAGTTGAACTGAAACAGTTACCACAGACCCACCCGCATCGGCATAACTGGGTTGCAGCCAGGCATCGTGAAAAGCCTGGTATATGAGCCCTTTAGAAATTGCATCCTCATCGGCTGACACCTGACCGCCGCCGCGATGACCTGTGCCCTGACTGTGTCCTGATCTCGAAGGAATCCCTGAACTCAGTGCCTTCGCCATGTCCGCCGCCGACACCCTGGGACGGGGTTTGACAGAGCTGATCCGGTGCTTTTGAGGCGTCGGATTGACAGGCTTGACAACAGCTTGCCTTGGCTTAACTACCTGAACGGGCTTGATAATCACCGGTGCCGGATCCTGAATTGGTGCCGTAGGGACCTTTTCAACAAGTTCCGGAGGGGTCACAACCTGTTCTTCAACCAGGGGCGCAGGCGGAACCACTGACTCCACGTGCTGCGCAACTGGCGCAGGCGGATCGTCATTCCGCGGCGATGAGTCAGCCAGCGATACCGCCATGAAGTCAGGCATCTTTTTCCGGTATACCGGCATGGCTGCCACTATCACGAGGCATGCAATGATGGCGCCGTGGGCGAACGTTACAACGGTAAGATTCTGTGCAAAACCTGCTCTCGTGCTCATGCCCGCCTCCCGCGGTAATGCCGCAATCAACCTGTTCACTTCGGCCGGTCGATTGCCCTGTCATATGTATGAGAATACGATTGAGAGTCTATGCCATTATGGGTCTGATAATCAACCTCTTTGAAATCCTAATCAGCTTGCGCCGGAGACCTCCATGCCTTAGATTGGTAGGGAATAGTGTCTTCACCTTGTTACTTGTATTGTTTCCCGGGAGATTGTACCGATGAAACTCAGATCAGCACTGCAGATAGGTGCGATATTCCCGATTTTCCTTGTCATACTGATATGCCTCACTCTCGGCTTCGGACGGAACAACATGAGCGCAATCAGTGACACGATACAACAAACCGCAGGCCTGACCGCTGCGGTCTCAGAGCTCGACTTCTCGTCCCACCAATGGGTCATGAACGGCAATCAGGCGACAGAGGCAGAATGGCGAAAGAACAACGAGAATATCTCGTCAATACTGGCAAACATTAAGTCGGCCGATAACTTCGTACAGGTCAGAGTAAAATCAATGCTCGACGCCTGCCGTAGTGCAAACACAACCTTCACTGCACTGGTGAGCACCAGGGCCAAACAAACAGACACAGGACAGCAGGCATTTTCACCGAAACAGCGGGAGCTTCTGCACAACCTGCTTGCCAAAAACAGGGAGCTGATCGCAGACTGCTCACTGGTCACAAGTACGACTCAGTCAGGAGTCGTGTCCATTCAACAGGATATGGATCTGATGATCGCGATCTGGTTTGCCATACTGGCCCTGATGATGGCTGGCGGCATGCTTTTTGCCGGCAGACGTATAATGCAGAGATTTGAAGTCGTCAGCAACAGAATCAGTGCCATTGCTGACGTCAAACTTGATCACAAGCTGACGATGCCGGAACACGATGAATTTGATCAGTTTTTGCACTCTTTTAACAGAATAAGCCAGCAACTGGGACAATCTAAGGAGGTATTACAAAAGGAAGCACTCGAGCACCAGTCCGCGGCCGAGGCACTGCGAAAGACAAACGTCATACTTTCCGACGCACTCATAAAGTTGAAACGAGCCCAGACTCAGGCGGTTGACAGCTCACGATTGGGTGCACTGAGTCAGATGGTCCACGGCATGGAACACAGCTTCAACAATACTCTCACGCCCATTCTTGGCCTCAGCGACTTTCTACTGTCATACCCGGAAAGTCTCAATGACCATAAGGCACTGACTGAGCACTTGAGAACCATAAATTCAGCCGTAAATAAAGCCAAGGATCAGATTGAACACATGGCGGAGTTCTTTCAGCCGGTAAGAGATCTTCACACCATCCCGATAAACATTAACGACCTTCTGCAGCAAACAGTGCGCGCCACCAGACGCATCTGGCAGGACGCACCCAAGGAAAAAGGCATAATGATCCAGCTCACCATCGAACCAGGGGACATTCCCCTCGTAGAGGCTGATCATGCAGGGCTATGCGAGGCGGTCACCAACATTATAGTCAACTCAGCCGAAGCTATGTCACACGCCGGCACAATAACAATTTCAACCCGGCGCGAGGCGGAACAGGTCATCCTCAGGATCACTGATAACGGCGATGGCATGATTGGAGAAGTCAGGGACAGGTGCCTGGAACCATTCTTCTCGACCAAGGGCAGTGGATCAGCCGGCATGGGACTGACAGTGGTGGCAGGAACAGTGAAACACCACGGCGGCACCTTAAATATTGAGAGCACACCAGGGACTGGAACAACTGTCACCATCAGCCTCCCCATCCACGCCAGGACCATGGCCGATGGTCAGGACAGCAAACACTCCCCGGCAGGCAATCGGTACAGGGTGCTAGTCGCAGATGACGAGCCCTGGGTCCTCCACCTATGCAGCACTGCCCTGCAAGCTGAAGGCCATGATGTCAAGATAGCCGCAGATGGCTCCGCCGCATTGTCGCTTTTCCGTTCAGGCCATTTCGAGATAGTAATACTTGATCAGGCAATGCCTTTAATGACAGGAGACGAATTGGCAACAATCATCAGGCATGAATCCCCCACCACGAGAATAATCATGCTGACAGGATTCGTGGACGTAATGCTCAAAGAAAATGCCAGATCTGAATTCGTTGACATAATCTTGAGCAAGCCCGTATCTATCGATGCCCTGAACAATGCAGTCGTAACATTAATGGCCGGCAACAAGCAGGGCGAGTCCAGCGGGTAAGGGATGAATTAGCCACGTGCGTCATATGGTTTCGGCTTCTATAACATTGAACCAAACAGTTGGTCAAAGGAGGTATCGTCATGGAAAAGATGTCTGACGGATTATATGTGAAGATAAAGACGAACAAGGGTGAAATTCTCTGCGTGCTGGAGTTCGAAAAGGTGCCATTGACAGTGGCAAATTTCGTTGGTCTCGCAGAGGGTACAAAAGCCAGCAACAAGCCGCGCGGAGAACCTTTTTACAACGGGATCAAGTTTCACAGGGTCATTGCCGATTTCATGATCCAAACTGGATGCCCGAAGGGCAATGGCACAGGCAATCCCGGCTATTCGTTTCCCGACGAAATCAACGGCTCTCTAAAACACAGTGGGCCCGGCATACTTTCAATGGCTAATGCAGGCTGCGACACAAATGGAAGTCAGTTCTTCATAACCCACGTCGCCACACCGTGGCTTGACGGTAAACACGCCGTGTTCGGGCACGTCGTACAAGGCCAGGATGTCGTCAATAAGATTGCCGGTGGTGATGTCATTGAGACATTGTCAATCGTCCGCATGGGGGAAAAGGCTAAGGCATTCGCCACGGACGAGGCTGCATTTCAGAAGTATCTACTGCAGCTGAAGAGTCAGGGCAAGGGTTCTGGAAGAAAGGTCTGACAACCGCCAGTCCGCAAACACGGCTCTTTATCATGCAGGCGCTGCCTGCAAACGATGCAGGATTGCATCTTTAACTTCGGACAGTCCTGCACCGTTAAGCGCCGAGACAGGCATTGCATGCGGAAACTTCTGACGCAAGCCGGCCGACATCGTGGCGTCGCAACGATCACATTTGTTAAGAAGCAGGATGGAAGGCACTTTGTCGGCACCAATATCAGCCAGAGTTTGCATCACTACGTCCACTTGATCACCAACACAGGGATGCGAAGCTTCGGCTACTATAAGAAGCAGGTTGGACTCCGCTATTTCCTCCAGAGTGGAGCGAAAAGACGCCACTAGACCGTGCGGGAGGTTACGAATGAACCCCACGGTATCAGTCATGAGTATGTCTGTTCCAGCACCCAGGCGTACAAGTCTCGTCTTGGTGTCGAGAGTTGCAAAAAGCCTGTCATCAACGTATGCGTCGGCCTCAGTAAGAGCATTGAGCAGCGTAGACTTGCCGGCATTGGTGTAACCCGTAAGCGACACGAGAGGCCATTGCCGTTTACTCCTCGTCGTTCTTCTGCGTTGTCCGATTACCTCAAGCTTTTCCTTCAGGTCCCTGATTCGCCTGCGCATGGGAGCGCTACGGAGCTGGAAAGGACTTTCGCCCGGTCCTCTCATTCCGATCCCGCCCTTGAATCTCTGCTGTCGCTCCGAAACTGGAATGCGTGAGACGAGGTACTGCAGCTGGGCCAACTCGACCTGGATCTGCGACTCGGCAGAACGGGCTCGCCGTGCAAATATCTGAAGTATAAGTTCCGTACGGTCGATAACCCGCACGCCCACAGCAATATCAAGGTTATTGACCTGAACCGGAGACAATTCGTTATCAACAATGATCAGGTTGGCATTCGTTCGCCGGCAAGCCAGCTTGATATCGGTAAGCTTTCCCTCTCCGACAAAAAAGCTCGGTGTCGGTTTGCTGCGGTTCTGTACAATACTGCCCGCAATCTTCACTCCAGCGGTATCCGCGAGCCGCTCAAGTTCGGAAAGTGATTCTTCGGAATATCTACGATCCTGCGCTCTGGTAACAACCTGGACAAGAATCGCCCTTTCGTTAGCAACTGTCTGCACTTCATGCTTCATAATTCCTGCACTCCCTTCTCACTCCTGATCCGGTCAGACGCCGTGCTGCACCGCCCGGGTGCTGGAATTATACGCCGCCATTCTGCGCCATTTCGGCCCTCCAGGTTACCAGTCGAGGGAAATCCTTTCGCCCCGGGAAAACATGCCTGCCGGATCTGCTTGCGTGTCTTGACCGGCGGATCCTGCTCCCATGCGAAGAAAAGTTCGTAAGCAGCGTCATTCTCAAAAGCTGGACATGTCCCGCGATGCCATTTGTCACGTGGAAACGTAAATCCCCAGCAGAAAGCCCCCCGGTTCAACGGACATCTGCTGCATTTCCTTACCGGCTTTCGACTCTTCAGCACGAAGGTCGTCCTCCAACTTAAGTATCTGAAACCACACACTCCGGACGCATTCCTGAATGATGTACCAGAATATCAGGAATTCCAATACTCAAATAGGGCTCATTGACCCGCCTTACCAACTTCTGTTAGCTTTCAGTCATGTGCGGTCGATATACAATAGCGAAACCAGCGCGAGTGATAGCCATGTTCGCCCCGCGCATAAATCAAAGCGACGTCAGTCGACCGCGTTACAACATTGCACCTATGCAGCATGTCCCGGTTATAACGGGCACAGGAGATGAGCGAACGCTCAGAGACTGTCAGTGGGGGCTGGTTCCTGATTGGGCCAGAGACAAGACTATCGGCAGTCGCATGATCAATGCGCGGATTGAAACCGTCGCAGACAAGCCCGCATTCCGCACAGCCGTGCACCATGGCCGATGCATCATCCCCGCCGACGGATTCTACGAGTGGCGGACGACACCTTCCGGAA
>JBAXMA010000028.1:0-16623 GCA_037134535.1 bacterium | reverse complement strand
GGCCTCAACATTTTCAAACCGCCATCTTTACTGCATCTTCAAACCGCCGCTAACAATTAGGCCCATTCTCGGATCGCAGGGGAGCGCAGATCACCCGTGCAACAGTCTACTCAACTGTCCATCAAGAGCAGAATCCCAACTTTGATCGCACGCAAGTTGTCACCTTTTGCTCGCACCGCGACACGAGTTCGTGACATCTTCGTCATTTTGCCGATTTTCGTCCTCCAGGCAGTTTCACCTCACTAGTCTTAACCTCCTGTCCCACCAGCGCCACTCCGTCAACAGTGGACTTGAGAGTAGTGTAGGCAAAGACACCGTTATCGGCCTGATGCTTTATCAGTACGTTTCCTGCCACATCAACTGAAAGTTCCGGCGGGAACACACGCACAATAGGACCAAGCATGAAAACACCGTAGTTCATTCCCTCTTTTTCGTCGACCACACAGAGAAATAACATCTCCCTGTCCTTGCGACTCCAATATTTGAGAGAGTATTTGCGCACGCTTGCAGGCTTATTGAAGACTGACCGGAGTTTACTGTCCAGTTCCAGTCCAGGCACTACATCCACAACTCTGGGCGACGTTTGAGACTTTGAGCCGTCCATGGAGAAAGTTGCGCTGACCGAGTACTGACCCAGCGACTGGATGTTATAGTTCCGCCCAAGGTCAATGATGATATCTTTTGTCTGACCTGGCATTACCAGTACATTTTCCACAAGCAAACCTCTGGTCCTGCGCGTCACGGTCTCGTTATTCCTGATAATCTTGAATTCCATAACCGCCGTCTCTCTGAGCCCGCCGAGAAGAAGCATATGATCAGAGTCATTCCTGATGGTCACACGCGCCTCCATCGCTTCAAATTGAAGGTACGACGTATTCTCCAGCACCATATCCACCGCGTACTGCGCCTGCGAGAGAACAGGCACGACCAGAACCACCATTGCGATGAACAGGGCATTGACTGTCTTACTCATGGTCCAACCTCTAAACCGAATTCTTCCTCGATTATCTCAAGCAACAAGTGAAGTATCACCTGGTGAGCTTCCTGTATCCGGCCGGTAGACTGCGAATCGACAATGATTTCGTAGTCACCTTTGCCGGCCATCCTGCCACCACCACGCCCGAGCAGGCAGACTGTTTTCACACCACGCCTGCCCGCCGCCGTCAGTGCTCTCAGCAGATTCTCCGATCTGCCGCTGGTGGTAAAGAAAACGACTACATCGCCCGGCCGTCCAATGGCCTCCATTTGACGTTTGAAAATCTCGTTAAATCCAAAATCGTTTCCGATGCAAGTTATTGATGCCGGATCTGCAGCAAGGCATATCGCGGAAAGAGCCCGCCTGTTACTTTTGAATCTTCCCGTCAGCTCTTCCGCCATATGAAGCGCTTCTGCTGCACTTCCACCATTACCCGCCGTGAGAATTGTCCCGCCACGTTTCAGGCAGGCTACAAGCTCATCGCCGATCATCCCAACGCTTCCTGCATGCTTCCGCAGAGCGGCAACAACCCGCCCGCTCTCGGTAATCAATTGTCTGATTTGCTGCTGCTTCATTTATCGCCCCGGAAGATCAAGATTCTCTCAACCGCTCCATGCATATTAACAGAATTGATTCCTTTGGCAAACAGATCCTCAAGCACTATTCGTCTTATACTCTTATGTACCTATACTCCTAGACGCGTAACGGACGGCAAACCGGGGCAATGTCCCTGACATTTGCCGGGAGGCTCTCGAATTATTTCCGGATGTGAACTTATCTATGCCGGAGTTTACTCAATGGTCATCAAATGCTCCTAACCTCTTGGATTGAATCAACCATGCTGTCACATAAAAGAACTGGAAAAGGCCTCGAATCCCGGCAGTATCGGCTCTCTTGCATACACGGCAGGCCGGTGCGGAGGACTGGCTGTCCCATAGCGTATCAGCAGTTCGAGGAGATCGACCTTAATCCACAAAGCAAAGCGCACAATTCCGACACAGCGGGAGAAGCTCCTCATCCAATGTGAAACATGGCGCAAAAAGCGCAAAAGCAAGTGCGTCAGCAGTCCTGTCCAGACCTGCCACTTGACGGCCTTTCCGTTAGTGCCAACAAAGTCGCGCAATTGCAGGGTCTGTTTGATTTTCTTAAAGAACGATTCTATGGCCCAGCGTGCCAGGTAGAGTTCGGTGATAGTTTGCGCGCTCCAAACCGTGTTATTATCGTAACCTTTGTCAATACTCATCCGGACACACCCAGTCAATATCTGGTACGGAGCTGAAGCTTGTCTTTCAAAGCACGTTGCAATACTCTCGTTCGTTCATGCAAGGTCGATAACGGCAAACTACTGACGTATTGGAAAAGTAATAGTCGACCGTTCGGAAGAATATGACAAGTTATGCATTGTTTCTATTCGGCACCGAGATTGAGACTCTCGTGCAGCATCATCTCTGCGCATCATCCGGGACTGCGGCTCTTCACAACGCACACAGAGTTCGATCCATTGTCGAAGATATTCTTGAAGAGGCAATCGCAGGTGGACACAAAGCAATCAGCAACTGCTTGCATACGTCCTGCTCCAACGCATTGGCTCAAGCATAATCAGGGGCCGTCTACGGAAGAACACGCCTGACAGCTTGAAGGCGACATGAAAGATAGCGGAATGCCAGCCAGCTACATAGTTCGATTCGCGAAAAGACGGCCACAACTTACCGATGGCTGGGAAACTCCGGCATGGCAACAGGCCGGGACTGCCGATCTGCTTGTCTTCAGGCCGGAAGGTTCAGATCACAAGCCAATGACCCGGGCCAGACTACTTTACGACAATGCGGGACTCTACTGCATGTTCATGGTCATGGACAAATTCGTCCGCAGCGTACAGACTGAATTCATGGGCCCGGTATGCACGGACAGCTGCGTCGAATTCTTCGTGCGACCCAAGCCGGACAGAGGCTACTTCAATATCGAGATCAACTGCGGCGGAACGCTTCTCTGCCACTACATCACGAACCCGGTCCGAACTCCGGTGGGCTTTCAGGGTTCAACGCCTCTCACGCTCGAAGACGGCAGGATGATCCACATTCATCACTCCATGCCGCTCACCGTCGAGCCGGAGATTGTAACGCCGACGACATGGACAATCGCATACCATGTGCCCTTCGCTCTCCTGGAGAAGTATGTGGGCCCGATCGGCGCAGTTGCCGGCCAACAGTGGACGGGTAATTTCTACAAGTGCGGCGACAAGACGTCACACCCGCACTGGGTCTCATGGAATTCCGTGGATGCTCTCAATTTCCACCTGCCCCAGTGCTTCGGAACACTGGCGTTTGCTGCACCCGACGTCAGCCGTCACGACATAAGGACGAGTAAAACGTTGGTTTAGGATAATCTGGCTTATCTTTGTGCCACTCGCGTCTGTCCCTACCAGATCCTGTCGCAACTCGGAGTCCACGTGCTTTACTCTACCTCTCGCCAGCTCCCGCTCAATCGTCCGAGGGTGGCGCCCCAGCGCCGACGCGATGTCCAGAGGGGGGGGGGTACCCCCTCTCACGCGTTGACAAGCTAGCAAAAGTAACTTGTCACTCCATTGGCTGGCAGCTACACTCATGAGAGTTGTAAGCATCGGGTAGATTTGTCGTAAGAGAGGTAAATCTGCGGCAATGGGTAAACAACAAAGAAGGAGAGACATATGGCTACAGTAGATAACCTGAAAGCAGCATTCGCGGGGGAGAGTCAGGCCAACCGGAAGTATCTGGCGTTCGCCAAGAAAGCGGATGCAGACGGGCTGCCGGCAGTCGCAAAGCTTTTCCGGGCCACAGCAGAGGCGGAAACCATCCATGCCCACGCACATCTGCGCGTACTGGGTGGAGTCGGCGATACAAAGAAGAACCTGGCAGAGGCCATAGCGGGCGAAGGCCATGAGTTTCAGTCGATGTATCCCGGATTCGTGGCAGAAGCTGAGAAGGAAGGAAACAAACAGGCTCTCATCTCTTTCAAAGGTGCTATGGCCGTGGAACAGATTCACCACGGTCTTTACACAGAGGCACTCAAGGCGGTTCAGGCCGGCAAAGATCTGACAGCCCAGCCCGTATTCGTGTGTTCTGTATGCGGCAACACAGTTCTGGGCGCAGCGCAGGACAAGTGCTCCGTCTGTAGCGCACCAAAAGCCAAGTTTTTCGAAGTGAAGTAAGTCCGGCAGATTGACTATCCGGGAGGTGTCTCAATGCGGGACACCTTCCGGACTAGCTCCCTTAAACAAGGTATCCATGACCATACATGCCGAAAAGGTGTGGATCTGCTCCGTCTGCGGTTATGAACACCGAGGAGATGAGGCACCTGACTATTGTCCGGCATGTGGTGCTGCAAAATCCGAGTTCCAGCTTCAGGCCGAAGCCGCCGCCGGCAAGACTGAGTTGGACGGGATCTGGCATGACGTGGGAGCGTCAGACGAACTTACGGGTCAGCCACTGAAACAGATAGACATCGGCAGCACTGCCATTGCCCTTGTTTACAAAGATGGCCAATTCAGCGCCGTTTCAGGCAATTGCAACCACGTCGGAGGTCCGCTTGGCCTCGGCCGGCTGGACGGCAATGAAGTTGTCTGCCCATGGCACAATTGGAAGTTCCACTGCCGGAACGGTGAGGGCGGATGCAATTGCACCGGCGAGAAGGTACCCACTCACGCCGTAAAGGTTGAGAATGGCCGCGTACTGGTGAACATGAACGAGGCCACTCCGCGCGCCAGGGTAAGCCGGTCTCCGCATCCCCTGACCAGGATTGTAGTACGTGGGCAACCCGGCGGCCCCCTGATGACTGATCCGCCACACGTCGTCGGAATCTCAACTACAAACATGGACGTCCTGAATCCGCGCTACTCCACATCCGACAAGCTCCTGAATGTCGCCCTTGACCACGCCAGGGAAATGGGGACCGAAACCAGACTCATAAGACTGGCTGATCTGAAGTTCCGCGCCTGCGAGGGCTATTATTCCAAGAGCTCAAGGGCCTGCATTTGGCCGTGTTCGATTACCCAGATGGACCCGGAAGATCAGATGGCCAGCGTATACGAGGCTTTTGTCCAGTGGGGTGACATCTTCATAGTTGCGACCCCGATTCGCTGGGGGCAGGCCAGTTCACTGTACTACAAAATGGTTGAACGGATGAATTGCGTTCAGAACCAGGAGACTATCGCAAACCGCCATCTGATGCGTACAAAGGTGGTGGGGCTGATAATCACCGGTGGCCAGGATAACGTCCAGGGCGTCGCCGGCCAGATGCTTACGTTCTTTGGCGAACTCGGTTGCCAGTTTCCGCAGTATCCGTTCATCGCGCACACACGCGGATGGTCAGCCGAAGATATGGAGAACAACGTTCACTACGTTAGAGACAGCAAGGACCTTCATGAAGCTGCCGCAGGCCTTCTAGACCGGTGCCTAGACACATACAAGGCACTGTCCGGGGTCCCCATCGGCGAGATCGACCTGCCACGCGGCGGGCGTAAAGCTCACGAACTGGATGTGCATGCTCAGCTGTGAAGGCGAAGAAGATCAACCCGCTGAACCAGCACCAAGGAAATGTCGGGCGAGCATGCCGATGCAGAAAGACGCACCTACAACTGCCAATGCCAGAATCATGATTTCCGCAAACAGCCGCGCAAAACGCATTTCCTTCACAACTGCCATAAAGAAGGCAAAAAGCGTGATAACCACCAGAACCAGGCAGAACGTCACGGCGAGAGCTGTGAAAGGACCAGATATCAGATAAAACGGCATCACAATCAGCAAAACAATGATTACATATGCGGTGCCGGTGAGGATCGCCGCCTTGACCGCTCTGGCTCCATGGCCCTCCATCTTGCCTTCGGCTTTCTGCGAGAGGTACTCTGATGCCGCCATCGCAAGGGATGCGGCAAGACCGGATATCAGGATGGTATTGGCTACCGCACGGCTGTTCTGGATTGCGAAGGTCAGCCCGACTGCGATGCCGGTAAACTCCTGAAGCGCATTATTGACTGCCAACACCACGGAACTGAGGTAGCCCAGCGATTCCTCCTCAATCCCGGCCAGAAGCATCTTCTCATGCCTTGCCTCTTCCTCGATGATACGCGCAATATCCGGCATGTCACCGAGAAGCTTCTCGTACGCGGCCTCTGCCATGACTTCGCCGGCTTCCATGAGCTTCATGGCAAATGTAAGACCGAGAACCCGTGACAAAAGGATATAGAAGAAGATCTTCAGTTTTCCAGGCGCAACATCCCTGCCGACGATCTGACGAAACTGCCTATAGTGCCGCAATTCGTCAGCGGCAATCTGCGCAAGGATTTCGCAGTTCTTCCCCCGGCAGTCAGCCGCCAGTCTGAGATAGACATGGTGCTCGGTGATTTCATTCTGCATGAAGCGCAGAATTGTCTGTTTGAAAACGTCCTCTGTCATGTCAAAAGCCTTCAATCTCCCGCACGCGAACTACACGCCGTACTCCTTGGCGTTGGCTGCCATGGAAAGAAGAACTTTGCTGTCTGACATTTTCTTCTCAAGAACCTTAAGTTCGTCCTTACCTGACACCAAAGGCAGCGCCACCTGACCACCGGCCGCGGCTGAACGGCAGAGTGCCATCACAATTTCGAAACCCTTATACGCACTCTGACAGTTACAGGCGTGCACCTTGCTGTCGTCGTCCAGCCAGTCGGCCATCTCCTGAATATAGGGCTGCATATCGAGATCGTAATTCATACAGCCTTCACCGGACCAGCTGCCGCTCTTTGTTACAGCACGCCAGCCTCCGCCCGTAAGAACCTCGGCAAAGCCGTCGGCACCTTGCGCACCAATGCGGCACTTGCGCCACCAGTAATCGACCTCAGGCACGTCGGGGGCCCCCGCCCCGCACTCAACCACGCCGCGAACGCCATTGGTAAACTGAATAAAGCCGCCAATATAGTCCGGTGACGGATGCATGTCCTTGAACTTGCCCTTCCCGGCTGCCTGCCCCATGACCCATTGAGCCTCATCGTTGCCGTTGTACCAGCGCATGTAGTCAACCAGATGACTGAGCATGTGCGCCATCCATCCGGTGGATGTTCCGTAGACGGTATGGATACGGCCAAGGGCACCGCCAGCGATAATTTCCTTCACCTTCCGGTAGTGCGCGCCGTACCTATGCTGGTGACTGACAACCGCCTTGACCCCGGAGGCGTCAAGGAGCTTCTTCACTTTCATGCCCTCCTTGCCAGTAAGGGCCACAGGCTTCTCAAAGGCTATGAGTTTTGCACGACTTCTGATCCCGGCCTTGATCATGTCGGTCCGCAGATTCGGAAGCGTGCAGAAACAGAAGACATCAGGTTTGAGTGACTTTGCCAGCGCAGCGGCATCCGTGCTCCGCTCAGGATTGCCAAGACTTTCAGCCGCAGCAAGCAGCCTCGCCTCGTCAATATCGCAGATACCGACCACCTCAAATCTTGGATTGGCATGGAACGCGGCGGCATGATGTTTGCCGCGTTTACCCATTCCAACCACCATAACCTTGTATTTATTACTCATGGTCTACTTCGCTTTCATGTCCCATTCCAGGACTTTGGATATCACGTAGTCCACTTCATCCGTGGTAAGCTCCGGGAACATAGGTAGACTGACGCAACTGGCGGCATTTGTCTCGGCATTCGGAACCGGGCCGACAATCCTGGCCTGCTTACCCCACGGGTACCCTTCCTGCTGATGAATGGCGATAGGATAATGGCACTTCGCATCCACCCCATTGTCGTTCAGGAACTTCAACAGGTCATCGCGCTGACCAGCCTTCTTTGTTTCCACGACATAGAGGTGGAACACGTGCCGGAAGCCAGGCCTCTCGAAGGGCAGGGTCATATTCTTCACACCGGAAAGAGCTGCTGTATACCGGGCGGCCAGCTTGCGGCGGAGATCATTCCATTCATGAATATGCTTAAGCTTAGCGCTCAAAATGCCTGCATGAAGATCGTCCAGGCGACTATTGAAGCCATAACTGTGACAGGATCGCTTTTCCGAACCGTGATTTCGCAGTCTCCGCACTGCCTTGTCAATTTCGGGATTATTTGTCACCAACGCACCACTGTCGCCGAATGTGCCAAGATTCTTCTGGATGATGAAGCTCGTTGTAGCGGCATCGCTCAGTTCGCCAATCTTGAAATCCGCACCAGCCGCATCAAAGGACTGTGCGTTGTCTTCGATGATAAAGAGCTTATGCTTGTCGGCGATATTTTTGATTGCCCGCATGTCTGCACACTGGCCATAAAGGTGAACAGGGATTATCGCCTTTGTCTTCGGTGTAATTGCAGCTTCAATCTTTGCCGGATCGATGCATCGTGTTTTCGCGTCGCAGTCAACCATGACAACTGTGGCACCGGCAATCCAAATGGCTTCAGCAGTCGCAAAGAATGTGTTCGGATGAGTAATGACCTCGTCACCGGGACCGACCTTGAGCGCCATAAGGGCCAGCCAGATCGCGTCCGTTCCATTGGCCAAACCGACCGCGAACTTTGTCTCGTGAAACTCAGCAAGCTCCTTTTCAAACTGCTTCAGCATGGGGCCCATGACATATTCACCGCTCTCAAGAACAGTCTTGATGTTGGCGTCGATCTCTTTCTTGATGCCATTGTACTGGCGGACGTGGCCATAGAAACCCACTTTCATTACTGAACTCCCGAGTTTGGCGCCGCTATAAGAGCGCGTTGATACGACAGGAACGATGCGTGTGAAGTTAGGTCCTGCCCTGAGTGACTTCAAGTTTTTTCGACAGTAGACACACTACTGCCCAGCCTGATAGTGTTGATCCTGCGTCGGAAATGATGTTTGTACTGAGAATGCGGCAGAATTATCCTGCCGGAAATCTGGTTCTGGGGCGGAGAGAACATGAACCCTGATCTACACGCAATCGGCCGGGAATTCGGAATGGAGGGCGAACTGATTGAGGGAGCTCCTTACGGAAACGGCCACATAAACGACACATATCTCACCAGATGGAACCGTAACGGCCGGCAGAAAAGCTGGATTCTACAGCGGATCAATCACAAGATTTTCAAGGATCCGCCAAAGGTGATGGAGAACATAGCAGGAGTCTGCGCCCATATCCGGAAAAAGCTGGAAGCAACTGGCATACCAGACATCGACCGACGGGTGCTCACTTGCACGCCGGTCACCGGGGGCGGGTATTTCTTCAGGGACAGGGACGAGAACTACTGGCGCGGCTACAATTTTATAGACGGGGCCACTTCACATGACGTCTGCAGCGGGCCCCAACTTGCATACGAAGTTGCCCGCACTTTCGGCAGCTTCCAGATGATGCTGGCCGATTATCCTGCGGCATCACTTCACGAGACCATTCCATGGTTTCACCACACACCACGCCGCTTCACCACGCTTGAAAAATCCATCGAACTGGACTCCGCAAACCGCTGTTCCGCGGCAAAGCTTGAGATAAACTTCGCGTTGGCACGAAAAAGCACGGCCGGAGCAGTGTCCGACCTGCTGGAGCAGGGCAAGATCAAGCCCCACGTTACTCACAACGACACAAAGCTGAACAACGTCATGATAGATAACGAGACCGGGCGGGGCGTTTGCGTAATCGATCTGGACACAGTAATGCAAGGATCAATCCTCTACGACGTGGGCGACCTCGTCCGGACGTCCACGATCACTACAGCCGAAGATGAGCAGGATCTATCCAAGGTCAACATGGACATCAGTCGATTTGAGGCCATCATACGGGGCTACTCAGAAACTGCAGGCGCACTTCCCTCTCCCGCCGAGAAAGATCTGCTGGCTTTCTGTGGACGTCTGATAACGTTCACCATCGGAATAAGGTTCCTTGCCGACTATCTGTCGGGCGACGTCTACTTCAAGACGCATCGGCCCAACCATAATCTGGAGAGAGCCAGAGTTCAGTTCACAATGGTCCGTAAGATGGAAGAAAGTTCCACGGCAATGGAACGGATTGTGCGTCAATACTGCGGCTGACTGGAGTCAACCGGGCAATCAGATTGCCCGGAACAGCAGTGAACCGTTATGGCCGCCAAATCCCAGTGAGTTATTCAGACAGGCCCTGACTTTGTGCTGACGAGCCACATTGGGAACGTAGTCCAAGTCACAAGCCGGATCCGGTTTCTCATAGTTAATGGTCGGCGGCACCACACCGTGTTTGATTGCCAGAGCGCACACAACGGCCTCGAGACTGCCGGCAGCGCCGAGTAGATGGCCTGTCATGGACTTTGTGGAGCTCACCATAACTTTTCTGGCCCGGTCTCCAAGTGCACCCTTTATGGCCTGTGTCTCCGCCTTGTCGTTCAGGGACGTGCTGGTTCCGTGCGCATTGATGTAATCGATATCGTCAGGTGTTGCACCGGCATCTGCCATGGCCAGCTTCATTGCCCGTGTCGCACCTTCACCACCTTCAGAGGGAGCAGTCATGTGGTATGCATCGCAAGTCATGCCGAAGCCTGCCGCTTCGCAATAAATCTGTGCGCCACGCTTCTTTGCATGTTCCAGTTCCTCCAGAACCACCACAGCCCCGCCCTCTGACATTACAAATCCATCCCTGTCAGCATCGAACGGCCTGCTGGCCCGATGTGGCTCGTCATTCCGCGCACTGAGAGCCCGAAGCGAACAGAACCCGGCAAAACCGAGAACGCATACAGACGCTTCCGCTCCGCCAGCAAGCAGAACATCCGCATCGCCTCTCTCTATGACGCGCATCGCATCGCCAATCGCGTGCAACGACGTCGCGCATGCAGACACGGTTCCGTAGTTGGGACCTTTCATATTCAACTCGATGGCGATATTGCCTGCCGCCATATTGGATATCATCATGGGTATGAGAAAAGGCGAAGCCCGGTCCGCCCCCTTCTCGGCAATCACTTTGTACTGCGCCTCAATGGTCCTCAGGCCACCGACACCGGAGCCAACGACAACGCCAACGCGGGTGGGATCCTCAACATTCATGTCCAGACGGGCATCAGCCACTGCCAGCTTTGATGCGCCGATCGCATAGTGACAGTAAGGATCCATCCGCCGCTGTTCTTTCTTGGGGATGAACTGGTCGATCTGAAAATCGACCACTTCGCCGGCTATCTGGGAATAGAACACAGACGCGTCAAAAGACTGGATCTTCCGGATCCCGGACTGCCCTGAAGTAATCTTCGACCAGAATGCAGCCAGGTCGCAACCAAGTGGAGACACAACACCCAATCCGGTGATGACAATCTTTCTTTTCACAGTATATTTCCCATTGTGACAGGCGAGAGAGCCGCGCCAGTTCACCGAGTGAACCGGCGCATAGCTGCTCTACTTGTCAAAACCCTTTTCCCTGAGGAACGAGACGACCTTACCGACGGTTGTGAGCTTTTCAGCATCTTCATCGGGAATCTCGGCCTTGAATTCCTCTTCAAAAGCCATTACAAGCTCAACCTGATCAAGCGAATCTGCACCCAGATCCTGTATGAACGAAGCCTCGGATGTCACCTGCGCCTCACTGACGCCAAGCTGTTCAACGATAATTTCCTTCACTCGGGATTCCATTGACATATTTTTCTCCTTTTGTTCTTCTGTTTCTCTCTTCTTCCGCTACTACATCACCATTCCGCCGCTTACGGTCAGCACATGGCCAGTAAGATAGGCCGATGCGTCGCAAGCAAGGAACAGGACTGCATTTGCCACATCTTCCGGCAGTCCCAATCGTTTCATCGGAATGACTTCCAACAATTTACCTCGTACCTCCTCCGACAGTTCCTCGGTCATCTTGGTCTTAATGAAGCCGGGAGCCACTGCATTTGCACGCACGTTTCTGGACGCCAGTTCCCGCGCGATTGATTTCGTAAGGGCTATTACCCCCCCTTTTGAAGCGGCATAGTTACACTGTCCGGCGTTGCCAATCAAGCCAACAATGGAGGCTATGTTGATGATCGATCCCGATCTCTGCTTGAGCATCAGTTTCGATACAGCCCTCGAAACAAGGAAAGTCCCGGTTAGATTGACGTCAATTACGTCATTCCATGCCTCATCGGTCATCCGTACCAGCAGAGTATCCTTGGTAATCCCGGCGTTATTCACCAGGATGTCTATTTTCCCGAACAGACCCGATGCTTTTGCAACCGCACCGTCCACGCTCTCGGCAAGGCTGACATTCATATCCAGACATTCAGCTCTGCGTCCCATGGCGCGCACGGCCACAGCCGTTTCACTGAGCCATTCCTCTTTGAGATCGCAGGCCGCAATATCCGCGCCTGCTGCGGCCAGTTTCAGCGCCACTGCCTGCCCTATACCTCGCCCCGCTCCAGTAACCAGAGCAACCTTCCCGATCAGCGAAAACGTATCTTGCATCAAAATCCTCCCTAACCTGCGGAACCAGTCAATTCAACGTTTGCCTTCTTCAAAGTTGCCAAGTCTTGAATACTATGAAGAAAAGCCTTCGAGTCAATGCGCTTTATCAGACCGGACAGAATTCTTCCCGGCCCGCACTCGACATACCTGTCAACACCGGTGTCCCTGATAGACTGAACACAGGCGACCCACCGGACGGTGGATGTAACCTGCCGGACCATGTTCTTCCTTATCTCATCGACGCTGCCATGAAAGGCACCTGTGACATTTGACACCACCGGAATCGTCGACGCCTTGAACGAAATGCCCTGCAGAAAGCCTTCGAGCCGTTCTGCTGCAGGCGCCATGAGTGACGAATGATACGCACCTGCCACATTGAGCATAACTGTCCTGCTGGCGCCTTCCAACTTCGCCATTTCCTCTGCCTTGCGGACGGCGCCACGCTCACCGGAAAGAACCATCTGTTCAGGTGAGTTGATATTCGAGACCTCCACACCTGTGGCAGCGCAAACCTTCAAGAGCTGATCCGCTGAGAGCCCTATTACGCTGACCATGCCACCTTCTCTTGCTTCACATGCATCCTGCATGAACCGGCCGCGCGCTTCCAGTACTCGCAGGCCGTCTTCGAATGAAATAGAACCTGCCATATGCAGTGCCGACCACTCGCCCAGGCTCAAACCTGCTGCCGCATCAAAAGTGGTACCGGGTGCCTCCTTCATCAGCGCAATGTGGCATGCAATGCTGGTCACAAAGATTGCTGGCTGACAATTATTTGACTTCGTAAGCATCTCAACCGGTCCGTCAAAACAAATCTTCGAAAGGGAGTAGCCCAGTATTTCGTCCGCTTTCCTATACAAATCCCTGCATTCAGGATACGCTTCCACCAGGTCTTTACCCATGCCTACAAACTGGGCGCCCTGACCGGCAAAGACTATTGCTTTCTTACCCACGCTTTCGCTCCTTAACTGCGGCAACCCGCATTGGCAGACTACCATTCCAATACCGAAGCACCCCATGTGAAGCCTGCTCCGGCTACCACAAAGAGAATCTTCTGCCCCCTCTTCACTCGGCCCGACCTGACCGCTTCATCCAGCGCAACAGGCACTGACGCGGCAGAAATATTCCCTACTCTGTCCAAATTCAAGCAACACCGCTCCATAGGTATATTGAGCTTCTCGTTCACAGACGCGATAATACGGATATTGGCCTGGTGAGGGACCACCCATGATATCTCGTCAATACCGATACCACTTTTGCGGAGAACCTCTTCAATGGCCCCGGACATGCTCAGCACCGCATGCTTGAACACATCCCGCCCGTTCATGCTGATGCAAGACTTGGCAGACACGCTTCCGGCTGCCACCGGCCGCTTCCGGCTGCCGCTTCCTTCCACCTTCAATGATTCTGCCAGGCTGCCGTCAGAATGCATGACCGTTTCAATAATGCCCCGCCCGGTCCCGGAGGAACTGATAACAACCGCACCTGCTCCATCGCCGAAAAGCACGCACGTATCCCTGTCGGTCCAGTCAACAATGCAACTGAACTTCTCGGCCCCTATTATCAGCGCATTGCGAACCGTTCCGGCCTCAACGAATCGCCGTCCTGTTTCAAGTGCGAACAGAAAACCCGAGCAAGCCGCCTCCAGGTCAAAACAAAATGCATTCCTAGCACCTATCAAATTCTGCACCAGACATGCGGAGCTCGGAAAACACATGTCAGGGGTCGACGTGGCCACAATGATCATTCCCACATCCGTTGCCTGAATTCCAGCGCTATCCAGGGCCCGGCGTGCAGCCACGGCTCCCATGTCAGATACCGCCTCGCCCTCAGCGGCTATCCGCCTCTGCCGTATACCCGTCCTTGTGAATATCCACTCATCCGAGGTATCCACCATCTTCGCAAGATCTGCATTAGCGAGAATCCGTTCGGGCAGATACGAACCCGTGCCGAGAATTGATGCATTCATTGATCAAAATCCATTTTTCTTTAGTTCGTCAACGATCTGGTGATTTACCCGCTGGGCCAAAGACTCACACACAACCCTCACTGCGTGGAAGATTGCACGCCTGCTTGAAGCGCCATGGGTGATAATACATGTTCCATTGACACCCAGAAGATGCGCCCCGCCCGACTGCTCAGGGTCCATCTTGCTCTTCAATTCTTTCAGCGAGCTCAGCAGGAACATGGCTCCGAACTTACGCAACAGGTTGCGCGAGAACTCGCGTTTAAGCACAGCCCCTATGGCTACCGCGACACTCTCGCTGGTCTTCAGTACTACATTCCCCACAAAACCATCACAAACGACAACGTCTATCCATCCTTCAAACAGGTCGTGCCCCTCAACATTCCCTTTGAAGGACAGATTGGATCCTGACAGAAGACGAAACGCCTCCTTGGTCACGTCATTTCCCTTTGAAGCCTCTTCTCCTATACTCATCAACCCGACCATCGGATTCGAGTTGTGGAGAATCTCCCGACTGTAGACAGAGCCCATCACGGCAAACTGTGCGAGAAGCGTCGCGTCGGAATCCATATTGGCGCCGGCGTCAATCAGCACAAACGGCTTGGTCGGCGTGGGAAGGACCGTGGCAATTGCAGGCCGTTTAACCCCTTCGAGAGTGCGGAGTTTCAATAAAGCGGCAACGACAACTGCTCCTGTGTTCCCGGCGGACACAACCGCATCGGCTTGTCCTTCTTTTACAAGATCCACTGCCCGACTGATAGAGGAGTCCTTCTTCTTCCTCACAGCCAGCGCCGGGGCTTCGGCCATTCCTATAACCTCGGAGGCATGGAGAACCTCAACGTTGGGCGGAACAACGGCACACTTCGCAAGTTCTGCGCGAATGGCCAGTTCATCGCCAACCAGAATGATCTTGGAGACCTTGGGCATCCTGACTGCAGCTTCAACAGCCCCGGCCACGATTTCCCTGGGAGCAAAGTCTCCTCCCATTGCGTCAACAGCGATTCGCATGGCTAATCTGCTTCAACCGTTACGACCTGCCGGCCGCGATAGTAGCCGCACGACCTGCACACTCTGTGTGGCAACTGGGCGGCACCACAATGAGGGCAGGGCCTTGTTGAGAGAACCGTTGCCTTGTGCGCACTCCTCCTGGAGCGAACTCGCATCTTTGACGTTTTCCTTTTCGGGACAGCCATGATCTTACCCTCTCACTATATCTTCAGGTCCTTCAGAACACTCCACCGCTCATCTTTCGCAGAATTCGCACACCCGCATTGCCTCTTATTCAAGTTGGTCCCGCATCGCGAACACAATCCCTTGCAATCCGGAGCGCAAAGCGGATTAGTTGGAAAGGCGAGGATAATAGATTCACGGATATCCGGGGTCAAGTCGATTGCTTCATCTTTGTTCAAGATTTCGCGTACCACAGAAAAGGACGGTTCGCAAACAGTAAGTTTGAATGATTCGGCACATCGCGCACATATAGCGGTCAGATCTGCCTTGAGAACACCATGCGCAACGAGACTAACCCCGGCATCAGATACCCTGATGCTATAGCGGATCGGGCCAATCGGCTTTACATCCGGATCATCGGCGAGGTCAAGGACCTCCTGAGGTTCTTCACCCGTGAATTCCTGCCCGTCAGCATCCAGATTGGACATGTCTACAATCATTACCATCCCGTCCATAACTCAATCGCGCGTGCGCTGCCCACACCGGGCTGAATACTTCTTTACATATGGAAGTACGCACGGAGGAACAAAACCCCTTATATTCCCGCCCAGTTCAGCAATCTCCCTCACAACACTCGAGCTCAGATAGCTGTGCGTCTCTTTGGGCATAAGGAAAAGCGTCTCAACATCAGGCGCTAGCTGCCTGTTCGTCAACGCCATCTGGAATTCGTACTCGAAGTCCGAATAGGCCCTCAAACCCCGAACAAGCACATGAATTCCACTTTTCCTGGCAAAATCGACCAAAAGTCCTTTGAAAGGCTTCACTTTCACGTTCCCGAGATCCTCAGTCGCGTTGCGTACCATCTCACAGCGTTCTTTTACGCTGAACATGGTACTCTTTCGAGGGCACTCGGCAACAGCCACGAGGATCTTGTCAAAAACAAGCGAGGCCCGATGCAGAAGATCCAGATGACCGAGCGTTATCGGATCAAATGTTCCAGCGTATATTGCCGATCTCTTCATCTTTCCCAGAAACGCAGGCGCGTCCCCCCATATACCTTTTCTTTAACCTGCGCCCATCCTTCGCAACCGATCGAAGGCTCGTCCGCTCCCTGTTCGATGACAAGGACACCGTTGGGAGCCAAAGTAGAGCCTCCCGCCAAAGCCTGCAAGATC
>JBAXMA010000027.1:0-16882 GCA_037134535.1 bacterium | reverse complement strand
TCCTGGCATCGGGTGCCCGCCTGCTGGAGAACGCATGCGGATTCTGCATAGGCAATTCGATGTCGCCGGCCACGAACGCAGTGTCGCTCAGGACGTCGAATCGCAATTTCGAGGGACGATCCGGCACGCCGTCTGCCAAGGTCTTCCTGGTGAGTCCCGAAATAGCGGCAGTGGCCGCAATCAGTGGCCGGATTATGGATCCGCGCACAATGGACGATCTGAAGTATCCGCGCGTGATCCTGCCGAAGAGCTTTGATATCGACGACTCAATGTTTGACAAGCCGCCGGTTGACAGAAAAGTGGTCAAGATCGTCAAGGGGCCCGGTATCAGGCCATTGCCGGTGTCGAAACCGCTTACTGACAACATTACTGGCGTTGCTGCGATCAAGGTCGGCGACAAGATCACCACAGACCACATTATGCCAGCCGGCCAGCGGCTGAAGTACAGGTCGAACATCGAAGCCTACGCCCAGTTCGTGTTTGAAGGCGTTGATAAGGACTTCGCAACGCGTTCGGCAAAGAACCGTGATGAGGGGCTGCAGAATATCATTATTGCCGGAGATTCATACGGTCAGGGATCGAGCCGCGAACATGCCGCAATGTGCCCGATGTTCCTTGGAGTCAAGGCGGTAGTTGCCAAGTCTATTGAGCGCATTCATTTCGCGAATCTGGTGAACTTCGGCATTGTGCCGTTGTCCTTCGCTAATCCTGCGGACTACGACAAGATCGGGATAGATGACAAACTCAGTATTGAAGGCATTCGCCAGGCGGTTGAAGGCGAAGGCAAAGCCATGATCAAGAACGAGACCAAGGGCGTGAACATTCCTGTGAAGGTCAGGCTGTCAGACCGGCAGAAAGAGATCATCGTTGCCGGAGGTCTCCTGAATTACGCGAAGGCCAGGGCGGCGAAGGGGTGAGGCAGGAAGGGGCGATAGGGACATGCGCACAGTTGTTGACAAGTGTACACAAGGTGTGGCTATGAGCACAGATTCATTGACGAGATCGACTTGAGTGCCAACATGATCAGGATTATTGCGGTCGTATCGATCATCGCAGTCTCAATTCTTCTGTTGATGAGCCTGGGTTGTTCGTCACTCGAACGAAAGCTGATGTTCCATCCCAGTCATCAACCTGCTGACGGCGGGTTGACTGCCTGGATGAAAGATGGGCAGGTCATAGGGTTTTGCCGCAAAGTGGAATCGCCGCAAAATGTCTGGTTGATGCTTCACGGCAATGGCGGTCAGGCGTCAGGCCGCGGTTACGCCATTCCATGCTTTTCGACTAATGACTCGGTCTACATTCTTGAGTATCCCGGATACGGGTTTCGCAAGGGTATGCCATCCAGATTGTCATTTAATACGGCCGCGAGTGAAGCGTATATGACTCTGAGGAGCATCTACGGTGCAGTACCTGTTTGCGAGGTCGGAGAGTCAATTGGAACAGGACCAGCATCCTGTCTGGCAACAGTTTCCCCACCTCCGGACAAAGTAGTGCTCATTGTTCCGTACGAAAAGCTGTCGGAAGTGGCGAAGGACCGCTTTCCAGGAATACTTGTCAGGATGATACTCAAGAATGACTGGAATAATATTGATGCGCTGTCCAGATATAAAGGGCCAGTTGAGATCTTCGGCGCGAAGTTCGACGATGTTATTCCTGTTGGACATGCCAAGGCTCTCGCTGCCGGGATTCCGTCATCGAAATTTGTTCTCATTGACTGTGGTCACAATGAGTGGTCAGATGACGGACATGTGAAGATACGATATGAACATTGAGCGCAAGGAGAAGAAAATAATGAGTTATAACAAGATTCAGTTTCCGAAGACAGGCAGGAAGATCACAATGGGGAAGAACGGCAAGATCAGTGTACCTGACAAGCCGATTGTTCCTTTTGTGGAAGGCGATGGGACAGGGCCGGACATTACGCAGGCGGCAATGATTGTCTGGAATGCAGCGGTCAGGAAAGCGTATCGCGGCAAGCGTGAGATTGTGTGGATGGAGGTTTATGCCGGGGAAAAGGCGAACACAGTGTATGGGGAGGGGACCTGGCTGCCGGCAGAGACTCTGAAGGCGTTTCGTGAGTGTCTGGTGGGTATCAAGGGACCCCTTACGACTCCTGTTGGCGGCGGGATCAGGTCGCTGAATGTCGCGCTCCGGCAGGAACTTGACTTGTACGTCTGCCTGCGGCCAGTCCGTTGGTTTGAAGGCGTTGAGTCGCCTGTAAAACGTCCGGACCTGACTGATATGGTGGTGGTGCGGGAGAACTCCGAGGATATCTATGCCGGGATCGAGTGGGCGGCAGGGACTCCCGAGGTCAAGAAGGTGATCAAATTCCTGCGTAAGGAAATGGGCGTTAAGAAGATCCGGTTCCCCGAGACCTCCGGCATAGGAATCAAGCCGATATCAAGTGAGGGCTCACAACGCCTTATCCGTGCCGCGCTCAGGTATGCAATTGAGAACAAACGCAAGACGGTGACAATTGTCCACAAGGGCAACATCATGAAGTATACCGAAGGCGCATTCAAAACATGGGGCTACGAACTGGTGCGCAAAGAGTTCAAGAAAGTAGCGGTAGTGGCTGAGGACTGCGGCTGGAAAGCGCCAGCAGGAAAGATCATGGTCAATGACGTGATTGCCGATGCGTTCCTGCAGCAGATTCTGACCAGACCGGCGGATTACTCGGTTATTGCCACGACCAACCTGAACGGCGACTACATATCCGATGCACTGGCAGCCTGTGTCGGCGGGATAGGCCTGGCGCCGGGCGGTAACATCAACTACGACACCGGCGCCGCGATATTCGAAGCCACACATGGTACCGCGCCGAAGTATGCGAATCTGGACAAGGTCAATCCGTCGTCGCTCATTCTCTCGGGCGAGATGATGCTCCGCTACATGGGCTGGGGTGAAGCCGCTGACCTCATCATGACCGGCCTGGTGAAGACCATCAAGGCTGGGACAGTGACATATGACCTGGCCCGTTTGCGAGACGATGCCCGCGAGGTCAAGTGCAGCGAGTTTGCAGCCGGTATAGTGAAGAACATGTAGGAAGACAGATGGCCTGTCACCGGACAAGTGGACGCCCGTTGTTTGATTGGCTTTCAGTAAAGGTTGTTGCCTGCCTGCTGGTTGCCTGTTTTCCGGCTGCGGGAGCGCCTGAGATCAGTGTCAACCCGACCAGTGTTGGTTTTGGTTCTGTATCCGACGACAGGCCGGTTGAATATTGTTTTGTGATCTCAAACCGCGGCGATAGGGTCTTGTTCATCGACCGGATCACCGAGGATTGCGGCGGATGCCTGTCACATTCACTGGAAACCAACACCATACCTCCGGGTAGGAGTGCGATTCTTGAACTCGCACTGGATACAGGTGTAGTTGAAGGAAGTGTCGCCAAAAGACTGGTCCTGCATTCCAACGATCCTGAGACACCGGTGTTGATTTTGTCGCTCTGGGGAACTGTAGCGCCCGGCTATGCAGTGAGACCACGATCGGTGTTCTTTGACGCGCTGGAGAAGACAAGTGCCATAACGCAGGTCGTCTACATTGCTAAAAACACCAGTTCGATAGATCCGTTATCGCTGGTTTCAAGCAGTACAGGCGTTTTCAGCGGCAAGCTGGTTTCAGGATCAGATCCGGTCAAGTATGAATTAAGCATTGGCACTGTGCCACCGCTGGCAGAGGGCCTGACTCGGGGCGAGGTTGTTCTTGCTGGCACCAATCCCGCAGGGCCGAGGTGCGTCATTCGTGTGGCGGCATATGTGCCGCCGGTCTTTAGTGTGCTGCCAGATAGGTTGCAGCTGCGGGCCATTGCTGAAGAACAGGTGAAGATCATCTTTGTGAGACAGAACTCAAGCAAGCCCGCAAAACTGGTGGACGTGGTGCTGCCTTCACAGGATTTCCGTTGTGAGATCAATCCCGGGCCTGGCCCGGCTGATTACAGAATCTATGTGCGGGCGAGTGGACTGGCGGGCAAGCAGGGGCCCTTGGGTGGTCTTGTGTTGAAGACTGATGATCCCGCCAGGGCGGAGGTGACAGTTCCGATAGAGGTACGCTAACGGGATTCAGTGCTTCATCTGTTTCTTGAGTTCTACCATCCACTCGTCGTAAAGCTGTTCAGGGGTCTTATTAAACATGCTGCTCGTGATATCGCCGAGTGCGGTGCCTTTTGAGCTCTCTGTGATAAATTGGCGCGATACGGCATTTCCGTACCTTTCGAACAGGTATTTCACGCATAGACGTGATTCAAGATATGCCTGGGCAACTTCCACCTGGTTGGTGGAATTGAAATTCCTGTTGAGGTCCCATGGTGGGACCAGATTGTTCTCGCCGATATCATGGAGCAGGGTCGTGTCGTTTGCCGTCAGGGCCTTGTCGTTTGCAGCATACTGGGCAAACCCCTCGTTAATCCATAAAGGGATTGTGACACCATAGAGATCAAAAACAAGTGCGTGAGAGTATTCGTGGCGAACCACGCTCTTTAGAGTTTCCTTGTCAAGGGTCAGATCCGATGCGCATATCCGTAGTTTTCCATCGAAGCGACCGATGGTCCAGTCCGGTGCTGAAGTTACGACCGTAAACTGTTCTTTCGAGTAGATGACTACTGTCATTGGAGCCTTTGGCCAGCACTCCAACTTCTGCCCGATATCCCTGTATGCATCTTCCAGGATGCCTGAGATATTCCACGAAAGGTTCTCGTTGACGCCGCTTTCGTACTTGATGATGAAACGTGATCGCTCGTTCTTGCCAAACTCTTTTTCGACAGATGATTCTTTTCGAATCTGCAGCAGCTTGTCGGCCACGTTGGTCGCGAAAGGATTGAGGTCGAAGGCCCGCTCGAAGCTCCGGATGCTCGCGGGATAGTCATTTTTGCTGTAGTAGTACTCGCCCAGCTCTGTCTGGACAGGGAAGCTATCGGGATTCAGTGCCGCAGCTTCATTCAGAAGGCGTGAGCAATTCTCATCATTTCCTTTCTTCTGCAGACCCCGTGCCTCCTGTATCATCAATGTGCACATATTGGTGACGAAGAGCCTGTTTTCCGGCTGAAGTGTCATAGCCTCTGCCAGCAAGATTCTGGCACGGGCTACGTCACCTGTCCGCGCGGTTTGACGGCCGTAGTCGTTGTAGAGGAGAGCCAGCTGCGTCCGTATGACCTGGTTGGTTTCATCAAGTGCGAATGCATGACGTTCAGTCTCGATGGCCTGCTCTATGGCTCCGCGTTCCGACTGTTGTATGGCGTAGCCGTGGTATGCGATCATCAGATTGCTTCTGACCGTGGAGTTGTCCGGCTCCAGCTGAAGGGCTCTGCCGAAAGAGCCGATTGCTTCCTGGAAATGTTTCTCGCGGTACTGCGACAGGCCGGAATCATTGTGTTCTTCGGCGGTCTGAGCCAGGCCTGTATTGAGCCACAGGAGTAAAGCGATCAGCCCTGGGCCGATCGTCAGCCGGCAGTAATGTGGCTGCTTCGCCATGATAGAATCTCAGATGCTTCCGCGGTTTAGCACAAGTATGTAGAGTGAGTTAACAAGAAGGGATACGGCAATGCCCAGTAGCATTCCAAAGAAAACCTCGATGCGGGTGTGGCCGATGAATTCTATTACCTTTTCGGGAGAAACGTGTTTGTCTTTGAAGAGGTCATTGGCGATTTCATTTAGAAGCTTTGCCTGCATTCCGGCGGAGCGGCGAACCGTGGCGGCATCGAACATGACCAGAATAGCGAACGCCAGGGCGAACCCGAATAGCGGGCTTTCGCAGCCGTAATTCCATGCCATGGAGGTTGCCAGACTGCAGACTGTAGCTGAATGTGAGCTCGGCATACCCCCGGTTCGGATCAGCCAATGTCCGTCGCCGCCTCTCTTGGCAGTGGCCAGGTTGCAAAGAACTTTTGCGATTTGTGCAATTGTCCAGGCAGCAACCGCGGACCAGTATGTGGCATTCTGAATGAAGTCGATAATTATTCCACGCATGCTTACTTGCTCCACTGATCCGTTAGTATGCATTCTTCTTCGCGAAGAAAGTTCTCATTAGTATCTTGAAATCAAGTGTCAGTGACCAGTTCTCAAGATAATACAGGTCGTGTTTAACGCGTTCGGTTATGCTCGTATTTCCACGAAGCCCGTTGACTTGCGCCCAGCCGGTCATACCCGGTCTGGAGACGTGTCTCGACATGTACTGGCTTATGTCTTCCTTGAATTGCTCTACGAAATGCGGACGCTCTGGTCTTGGTCCAACCAGGCTCATGTCGCCGCGCAGAACGTTCCATAACTGTGGTAGTTCGTCAAGATTATGCCGGCGGAGAAATGCGCCCACAGTGGTGCGGCGCGGATCATTTTCTGCAGCCCATACAGGTCCGGTACTATCTTCCGCGTTCTCCAGCATGGTCCGGAGTTTGAACAGCGGGAATGGTCTGCCGTTTTCGCCGCACCGTTCCTGCCGGTAGAAGACGGGTCCGGTCGATTCGCGCTTGATGAGCAATGCCGTGACCAGAAGTACCGGTGAAGCCACGATTAAACCTGTTGCCGATCCGATGATGTCTGCGATCCTCTTGAATACCCTGTTCCAGAACAGGTCAAGCGGCCACTTGCCCAGTCCCACAAGCGGAATATCGCCAAGTACCTCAATCTCAACGTTTCCGGTAAGTATTCTGAATATGTCGGGAACAATCTTGAATGATAACAGATTCTTTTCGCATAAACACAGCACCTCAACCATCCGGTCGTGATCGAGTCTGGGATCTGTCAGAATAATCTGGTTTGCTGTTTCGCCCTTTGCGATGAGCGATTGCAGGTCAGCGACACTGCCCTTGACCAGTTCTACAGGAATGCCCTGTACGGGGATGTCTGAGGGATTGGTCTTTAGAAAACCAACCGTCTTTGCCCGTAGACGCGGCTCATTAGCTATTGCCTTCATGAGGTGAGCGGCCACATCGCCCGTGCCTAGGATCAGTACCATCTTCTTGGGAGCGGCCTGTCGCGCCAGTGAAATTTCGGCCCTGAACAACAATGCGCGCTCGATAAGGACCGCCAGTGAGATGGTGAAGAATGCGACTATGAGTACGCCGGTTGAAAATTGAAACAGCATATTCCTGACAGCGAAAGCCATCACCGTTGTGAAGAGCATACCCAGACCTGTAGCCCTGATTATCCTAGGAATCCTGTCGCTGAACGCTCCGATTTGTGGACGGCCGAAAAGTCCCAGCGCCCTGTAGGTAAAGAGGATAAGGATGGTGGCCACGGCTGCGCCTGCCGAGTAGTCCGTATAGAAGTGTGGTTGCACGCCGAACGGCGTATTGAACCAGCCGCTGTCCAGCCGGATCCACGTTGCAAGCATGAATCCGGAGAAGATGGCGGCGCCGTCAACTATCACAGCGATAAGGCTTGCTTGGATATCTCTTGGATCTTCGGTGCGCATTGCCGGTAAAGATACAGAATGAGCAGGCTTGTAGCAATGAATTATCTGTCCGCTTATCTTTAGACGTCCAGACGGCGTCGCATGACTCAGCCCTCCATTGGGCAACATCCGGGTATCCGATATGATTCCCGGGGATGGCGCCGCACGTACGTTGTGAAGATTGGCAGCAGAGGATGTGACGGGACGCCCTTAGGCGAGGAAGGGGGGGGGGCAGCAGTGGCCTTTCCTTTCTTTCTCTTCTTTGCTATCATTTCGAAGTGAAGTCAAAGGACAGAAAGAATTACTGTCGCCTGATCAAGACTATTCTCCTGGTCGGCCTATTTGTGACCATTTGTGGAACTGGTACAGTGCAGGCTGCTTCACAGTACACGAACGACGGAATACTCTCGGCCCGTGAAGAGTTCGCCAGATGGTACGTAAACCGCGCCCGGTATGCGCCGGAGCAGGAGGCGGACAGGTTCGGGTTGACTAATTCCAGCGCAGGAGGCCATCCAGGCTACGACGTGTGCGAGGATACCAACGGCGTTAACGATTTCGGCACAACTGTTACCGCATGGGCTAAGTGGACGAACTCCCTTGGACCGGTTGCGCCGAATGCGAGGCTGCACGTGGCGGCCAGTAATCATTGCCGCGATATGTATGAAACCGTGACATTCCAGCATCTTAGCCCGTCCACGAACTACTATCCCCTCAATAGCTCGCCGACGAACAGGTGGGCGATTGAAGGATACGTGAGTACTATTAACGGCTATATTGAGAATATCTCAATGGGAGTAGCGGGACAAAGCGGCAGCTATCCGTCCGATGGACTCTCCCCGTCAAATGCATTTCTCGGGCTTTTTATCGATGCGTCGGACAATACCAGGGGACACAGGTGTGCCATTCTCAATCCGTCAGCCCTCGAGATCGGGGCAGCGCACGTCAGGTTCAGACTTTACTCGGCACCGTTTTATAAGACCTACGACTATTATACCGAGGACTATGCCGGCAATACCAACCACTTCTTTACTGACACCATCTTCTACAGCACTAATTCCAATCATGCCTACGATGAAGGTGAGGGCGTCAGCAATATCACTATCCGGCTCTACGACGGGGTAACGGAAGGCAGTTGGTATGATGTGTCCGAGGCTGCCGGCAGTTTTGCCATCCCGATCATGCCCTTTGATGATGGCCACACAATTACGGTTCAACTCAGCAATAACGCTACCGCCAGGCAGTTGACAATTCCGACGGGCTTCAACAGCGACACCAATATTTCGCTGGGTTCGAGAGCAGTAATGACGCTTGGCACATTCGTTCAACCGGTTGGCAGGACGAATGTCGGACTTCGGAATATTGCCATTGTCGCCTCTCTTGATAGCAATCACGACTCAAACGGAGTGCCACGAGTCTGGTATGAATCGTACGGGTTGACCAACTATATGACGGATGGCATGACTGACACAGACGGGGACGGAGCATTGGCCTGGGAGGAGTATCGCGCTGGAACAGTTCCAACTAATCGGGATTCTGTGTTTCACGTCACTTCGATCCTGATAACTGGTAACGTATTCAATGTGATATGGTACGGCACGACCAATAGCGGTGTCACCAATGCTTTCGGCGTGCTTCGTTGCACCAATCTCATTGAGGGCAAGTGGACCAATGTGTCGCCGGCACTGTCGAGGAGTTCAAGTGGCACAAACGAGTGGCTTGATCACTCGCCTCCGCCGGCGAACACGCCGGTCTTTTATCGTCCGTTTATAACGACCAATGGAAATTGACGACAAAAAAGGCCCCGTCAATGTTCCGTGACCAGTCGCGGAACATCGAGCGGGACCTTGTACTCACATCATCGTGATGTTGAAAACCTGCTTTACTTAATCACTACCTCTTTGCCGGCAGCGGCGGAACGATAGACGCCGTCCAGCATCTTCTGCACGTCCAGGCCCGCTTCGCCAGGGGCTTGGAGCGGAGTGTTCTGTGTGCAGCCGTTTACCCAGTTCTGAAGCTTGATACCGAACAATGCTTCAAAGCCGGAGTGGTCGCCCACATAGCTCGGTGTGGAGTTGATCATAGTGTCACTACGGTCGGTGCAGATCATTGCCGGATCCCACTGTCCGCCGCCCTTTGTGCCCATGAATGTGAAGTTCCAGATATCCTTCTCGATATGTGCCACAAAGCTCGCCTCGATCTGCAGGATGGCACCATTGTCGAAACGGATCTGGCCGATTGCGAGATCTTCGACCGTGTATGTCTTGTAATCCCAGTTGGGCCAGCCGGACACCACCTTGGAAGGCTTGTTGCCCATGTAGGTCCAGGTGTTTCCAGATGCTGCCACCGGCCGTGGTGATCCCATGAAGTAGTGGGCCATCTCGATGACATGCACGCCGATGTCGATCATAGGTCCGCCGCCCTGGAGCTTCTTCTGACCGAATACACCCCAGTTGGGGATGCCACGGCGGCGCAGTGCCTGGCACTTCACAAACATGACATCGCCGAACTGGCCGTCATCACGCGCACGCGTCAGGAACTGGGTATTCGGGTGATAACGGTACTGGAATCCGACTGCGAGCTTCTTCTTTGCTTTCTTGGCAGCAGCGATCATCTTTTCGCATTCGGCCGGGTTCATTGCCATTGGCTTTTCACAAACCACGTGGCAGCCGGCGTTCAGGGATGCGATCGTTGGAGCGGCGTGAACACCATTGGGCGTGCATACGCTTACGCCATCCGGCTTCACTTCCTTCAGCATCTTGTTCCAGTCCTTATACAGCTTGGTTACACCCCATTGCTTGTTAAATGCAGTCAGACGGTCAGGAACAATGTCCACGCCCGCGACCACTTCGACTTCGGGCATCTTCTTGAATGCGCCCATGTGCATGCCGCTGATGCCGCCGCATCCGATAACGGCTACACGGAACTTCTTGCCCGTGAACTTCTTTTCAACCTTCATCGCCAGAGAATCAGTGCTTACGCTCTTTGCCATACTCTCCGTCCTTTCTTGTGTTATTAAACTTCGCAAATCGAACAATCTGGTCAAAGCCGAACTTCAAACGGACAGGATGATGTCGGAGCAGGGCCGAAAATGCAAGTAAGAAGGGAGCACTTGAAAATCGTCGACAAGATGAGACAGCATGCTAATGTGCCGCATGACTGATTGTACAGTAAACACGACCAACAGATTGGTCATCAGCCGCACGTCTACCTGCTGGTCATCGACCTGCATGACTTTTGTTGCAATGTTGATCCTGATGACAGCCCCGTATTCGCTTCAAGCACAGGAGGGTTCAATGGATATCTGCAAACTGCTCGGTGACCGGTCCGATCGCTCATTTGCCGGCCGCCCCGGCAATCTGTATGCCGTGTTTGGCTCCCATGCCAGGCTCATCTATATGGCTGACGACCTTTCTCTCAAGTCCAGCCTGCTCACTGGTTCCATCGTTGAATGGCGTCCTGATTATGTGCAATTAACGTCCGGATCCCTTGCAGGACCTGAAGGCCAGGCGCTGAAGGACGTTTCATCCGCAAAATACGGCTGGATCGGGCCCCGTGACACCCTCCTGGTTGAGCACATCTTCAAGAATGCCGCTGTGACCGGGCAGGTGGTTCGCATTACCTGTGATCTGAAAGGTGTTGCGGAAGTGAACCGGGTCGACGGTAAGATCACGTTCCAGATTGCCGGCGGATTTCCGAAATCGGTAATGCCGCAACTTGCCGGTGTTATGGCTGCCACACATCCGTTGACGTATTCCAACGGGCTGATCATGGTGGATGTTACTGTTCCATCAGGGACGAGTGTGACCTGTGTTGTTTCACTTGCCCTCGGGCCAGTTCTCAGAGATGCGGAATGTGCCGTCGCTGCAGTCTGTCGCGCTGATGCCCGCGAAGAGAGTACCTGCTATTGGAACAGCATGCTGACTACCGGGATCCCCGCATTTACCTGCAGCGATCCATTCATGGAAAAGCTCTATTACTTCCGCTGGTGGTCGCTGCTGAATAAACTCAACATCGGTGGCTATGGCCGCTGGAGCAAGCCGCTTGCACGTGAAGGGACAGTAGGGTTCAACTCGTTGATAACGTATTCCGGTGGACCGAACACGATCGACCTCCGCTGGATGCGCTCGCCTGAATGGGCCTACGGCAATATCCAGTCGTACTACGACAATCTCAACGACGGCAAACTGGCCAATCACATATATCCCGACCGGCTAGACGGTGACACTGCCAACAGCGGGCCAAGCATGAAGGGGTCCGTGATCGAGTTCCCGTATCACAATTTTCTGGTCAAGGCGCTTACGGATATCTATGCCTTGCATCCAGACAAAGAGATGCTGCGCAGGCTGTGGCCCACGGTGAAGCAGGCGACCTCGCTTTACGACAACGAACTCGATGCCGACCATGATGGCCTGTATGAGACCTACCCTTGGAGCAATATAACGGGTCAGGAGTGGGGTGCCCGCTTTCTCTATTTTCATCCGTTCGACCAGTTGCTGAGCTACGGCCGGAAGTGGCGCCCTAGGGATGACCGTGACGCAGCATGGCAGGCAGATACCATCGGACGCTGCGTTCTGTTGAGCCCCGGCTTGAAACTGGCCCGCACCGCAGCAGAAATGAACAAGCAGGTGGAGCAGGGCCTTCAATACCGGACAGAAACGCTTGATGCGAATTGCTATGCCTATGCCGACATGAAGGCGATGGCCGTCATTGCGGAGATTCTGGGCGTACAGAAGGATCGCAACCGCTGGGCCGCTTCTGCGGAGAAGACGCGGCAACAGGTAATTACCAGACTCTGGGATCCTGAGACCGGATTCTTCTATGATCGTGATGGGACGACAAAAGAACGGTCCCTGGTCAAGGCACCTACTGGCTTCTATCCCTTCTGGGCTGGCATTGGCGGTAAGGAGCATTTGCCGGTCTTCAAGCACCTGTTCAATCCAGCCGAGTTCTGGACGCCATTCCCGATGCCGACGATCTCGATGGACTATCCGAAGCTGGCGGGATTGAAGGACCTTGGCTGGGTCTACTGGAACTGGAACAACTGGCCTATGACCACATGTCATGTTGTTGACGGCGTGGCCCGTGCGGCGAAGGACCTCGACTCATCCCTGACGTCCGGTGCCGCCGAGTTCATGATGAAGTATACGAAAGTGCATTTCATTGACGGCAACCTGAAACGTCCGTGCGTCTCGGAGCACTTCGATCCGATCAGCGGCAAACCCAATGCGCCTCATCTTGACTATGCACACTCGTATTACATTGACCTGATTATGAGGCATGTGGTTGGCATTGAGGCTGATCCGCTCTCGGACGAGGTGCTGATCAATCCGCTAGACATGGGCTTGGACTGTTTTGAGGCGCGCAATGTGCGGGTGAAAGGCCACGACCTGACAGTCGCATGGAAGAAGGGTGAATTCACCGTGAGCGTTGATGGTAAAGTTGCAGCCACAGCGGTCAAACTGTCACTGCTCAAGGTGAGGTTGGGCAAGTGAGCGGGCAGGAGTCTGCCTGTGTGCTTAGGCGTGGGTGCTCAGCATGTTCCGTTGCACCGACTTCAATGCAAGATGGTTTCCTGAACTGGTGCTATTGTGAGACGGTCATTCGGGAGTCCCCATGGCAGACGAGATAGTACCTATTGAGCGAATTCAGCAGACAATCTATATGGTCCGTGGCCAGAAGGTTATGCTCGATAGTGACTTGGCGGAACTTTACGTGATTCCAACGAAGGCACTCAAGCAAGCTGTCAGACGAAATACAGAGCGTTTCACGCCCGTTCTTTGGGCAACACAAAGATCGCAAAGGGGGATGGCACAATGAATACGCCTCAGCAGGTATGGGCAGGGTTTGATCCACGCAAGGAACCGCTGGAGATCGAGACGATCAGGAAGTGGAGTGAACGTGGAGCCGATTGTCACGAGTTCTACTTCACGTGTGAAAAGCACGGGGCCGAGAGCGCACGCATCTATGCCATATACTCCGCGCCGACAGGCGGAAAGAATCTTCCTGCCATGCTTCACATTCATGGCGGCGGGCAGACAGTGATGCCGGAGTGGCTGGAATACTGGAACGATCGCGGCTATGCCGCGCTCACGTTCAACTGGGGCGGGGAATGGGACGATGGCCGCAAACACAATGCGATATGGGGCAAACGGCTCCGGCACTGCAATCACAGGTATGCCGGGGACAAAATCGAAGCGGTTCGCCCGACTCCCCGGGAGTCGTCCTGGTACCACTGGACGGTTGCATCGAGCCGCGCTCTCACTGTTCTTGAAAGACAGAAGGAGGTGGATCCGGGGCGGCTCGGAATCTTCGGGATTTCCATGGGCGGTACGATCGTCTGGAATCTTGCCGGCTTCGACAGGCGGGTTAAGGCCGCATGCGCTATCTACGGTGTGGGCTGGAATAACTACCCAGCCAGTAAGTACGATCCGCAGGCTGGCAAACTGTCCCGTGACAAGAAGATATGGGTGAAGACAATGGCACCGGAAGCTTACGCGCCCCTGGTACGATGCCCGGTTCTCTTCCTCAGCGGCACGAACGACTTTCACGGTAAAATGGACTGGGCATATGACACCTTCCGCGCGCTTGATGTGGAGTGGCGCGCTGCATTTACGCCGCATTATACCCATCACGTAGCCGAGGCTGAGGGCGTCGGCCTCTCCCACTGGATGGATACACATCTGAAGGGCGCGGCCGCCTGGCCGAAGGCTCCGAGGGTTCAAGTGGCTCTGGATGCTGCCGGCGTTCCGAAACTGACAGTGCATGCCGACCAACCGGAAGATCTCAAGTGTGTCAAAGTGTTCTACGCACTTGAGAATGATGATCCGAAAAACAGGTTCTGGCGTTTGGCGCCTGTGCGCGGGAAGGGAACCACATGGACTGCGTCACTGCCGGTGCTGAATGTCCGGAAGCGCATGTTTGCCTTTGCCGAGGCCTGCTACAAACGCGGCATGTCGATGGCCGGCAACTTCGAGGTCGTCATTCCTTCTGAGCTGGGTCAAGCCAAAGCAACTGACAAACCGTCACTCGTAATTAGCGACTTCACGAAAGACTGGGACGGTTTCAGCACTTCTTCGGTCGGTGTCGATCCGTATGCGTTCGTTGAGGGACTTGCCCGCGTCAGAGGACCGGGCAGGCGGTGGGGTATACGGTCACTGTATTGGGTTCCGGTCTTGTGTTTCAAACCGGCTGACCCCAAGTGGCGCGGCCCTGACGGTTCTGCCCTCGCATTTGACGTTTATACCCGCGAGCCGGTCAGTCTGAAGATCTCAGTTGCCGCTGACAGGTTTAATCCCGGCGCAAGGGAGTACACTGCGACCGTCGTGGTGAAAGCCGCTACAAGCTGGCAGTCGGTGCGGCTTGCACCTTCTGGTTTCAAGAATGCCAAGGGCCGCCACCCCGGAAACTGGCGCGAGATAGACCTGTTTGAAATAGAAAGCGGCAAGTGCTCCCAGGAACAGCCTCTCTTCACTAATTTCCGGTGGGCCATGAAGTAATCGGTCAGACTTCCCATCCTGTCCGGTGCTGGTAGTCGAGCAACTTGTTCGCCTCATCATCCCCGGTGAAGCGCTCGTCAACTGGGTTCCATTTGAGTTTCCGGCCGAGCTTCATGGCGATGTGGTGAATGATACACACGCTGTTTGTACGGTGGCCCACTTCAACCGGGCAGATTGGATCCTTTCGTGTGCGCATCGCATTCAGAAAATCGGCCATGTGGTCTTTGCTCCGGTAGAGACGTGTCTCTTTTTCACTGATCTCCTGCCGGAAGATGTCGCGGTCATGCGCCTTGAATCCGCCCCGGTCCACCCATATCCAGCCGTTTGTCCCGATAAACTTAACGCCAGCCGGACCGTTCGCTGAGGTCATTTTAAGGCCGTTCGCATATAGAGCTTCACCCTTGAAGGTAGTGTGGACGTCAAACAAACCCCTGGCAGGAAACTCTCCTTTGGCTTCAACTTCAACAGGGCCGGAGTCGATATCCGTGCCCAGTCCCCACTGGGCAATATCAAACATGTGCGCGCCCCAGCCGGTGATCATGCCACGGCAGTACTGCTCGATCTGCAGCCAGCCAGGCCGGTCGTAGTTCTTCTGTGGATGCACGCGGTCCTCGGCATATGGAGCGTCCAGTGCCGGCCCGAGCCACTGCTTGAAGTCCAGATTCACGGGGACAGGTACGACTGCGGCATTGCCTGTGCCCTTGTCGTCTGGCAGGCCTACTTCGATGCCTTGTAGTTTGCCTATGCGTCCGTTTCTGACGAGTTCACAGGTGATCCTGAAATACTGGCTGGACCGCTGCTGTGAACCCACCTGCAGAATGACCTTGTTCTTCCTGACCGCCTCCACGAGCCTCCGCCCTTCCACAATGGAGTAGGTGAGCGGCTTTTGCAGGTAGATATCTTTGCCGGCTTTAGCGGCGGCCACGGCGACGCAGGCGTGCTGGTGGTCCGGGGTTGAGATGGTGACGCCGTCAATATCTTTGAGGGCGAGCAGGTCGCGAAAATCCTGGAATACACTGACCTGATCCTTTGTGCCATAGTGCTTGTCCACTTCCTGCGCGGCTTTCTGTGCGCGGTTCCTGTCGGTGTCACAAACTGCAATTATGCGGACACCATCGCCGCCGGCACGCAGGACTTCCTTCATGTCGCCTCTGCCCATGCGGCCGACGCCGATGCAGGCCATGGTCAGTGTCTTGCTTGGCGCATTGGCGCCAAATACTCGCGACGGAATGATTGTCGCAACCGCCAAGGCTGCAGCCGCGGTCTTAATGAAGTCTCTTCTTTTCATTGTGCGCATATAAATCTGCTTCCACTACTTGTGCCCCGGCACATATCCTGCCAGCGTGAGGCATCTTCTATTTGTAACTATCACACCAGTCGAACTTGAACAGTAGATGAACTTCCATTCATATTGTTCTCGATAATCCACCGGTCGCATTGCAGATGCAAACACTTTCCTGTTGCTCTTTCATGCCTGATCGCAGATGCGCCTGCGGGAAGAGGGTGGTGAAGAAAAAGTCTTGTTTCATTGTGGATGCCGTGTGACTGTCATGCGTACTCCATATGGAATAGTGAAATAGAGTGAGCTGTTTCTATGTGTCTTAACCGGAGTGTTCCAGTGACAGAAAATAAGTTTTCGCGCCGCCGGTTTGTGAAAATGGCAGGGGCCGGTGTTTCACTTGCCGTGGTGTCGCGCTTTGCCGGTGCTGCACCGGAGAGTAAAGGCAAGCCAGTTGATCGCGGCCTGAAACCAGTCATTGGAAACCAGTTGCCAATAGCACGCGTCGAGCTGATGCCGAACACTCCAGAGCCTTTTGCCATGCGCGACTGGCGACAGGTCGCCTGCGACTACGTTGACTTCCTTCTCGTTCCCGGCCGGAAGTTTCCCAGCTACGTAGGAGGAGAGGGCGGTCCCGAGGCGCTCAATCTTATCGCAGCGGTCGTCAGTGGCACTCTCGCCGGCCGTGATATGCGCACCTTCCGCAAACATGACTGGGTCAAGA
>JBAXMA010000026.1:0-16993 GCA_037134535.1 bacterium | reverse complement strand
AACCCCATGCCACCGATACCGAACCGCTCGGGGAAATTGATCCGCCCTGCAGGGCCGTTGCAGTTATCGTGTAGGGCGTGGGCTGGAACCATGCCTGGATGGTGTGCGCGTTCGTGACACTGGTGAACGTCCAGCTGTTAGTGATGCCTTTTGACACAGAGTCAACGACCACGTTTGAGATGGCGTAGCCAAGGTTGGTTGAGATGGAGAACGTCTGGTTCGAAGTCCATGCCACGACAACATTGCCGCTGGGCGAGATTGAACCGCCCGGACCTGCCGCCGCCGTGATTATCGACGTGGCAGCCTGGAACCATGCGTCAATGGAGTGGGTGGCTGTTACATTGGTGAAGGTCCATGAGTTGGTGGGCCCTTTCCATGCGCCATCGACCATGATGTTGGAAATCGCATAACCATAACTATTGGATATTGCGAATGCCCGATCGGAGCCACCGGCCACAGATACCGTGCCGCTCGGGGAAATTGATCCGCCCTGCCAGGCAGTGGCAGTTATCGTATAGAGCAGAGGCTGGAACCATGCCTGGATGGTGCGCGAGTTTGTGACATTGGTGAACGTCCAGCTGTTAGTGATACCCTTGGACACTGAATCAACGACCACGTTTGAGATGGTGTATCCTGCGTTTGCAATGATTGTGAAGGTCTGATCGGCACCGGGAGTTACAGATACTGTCCCGGGTACGATCGAACCGCCCGGACCTGCACCGGCTGTGATTGTAAGTGCCTCGATTGTTTTGAACCAGGCGACGATTGTGTGACCGTTCGTGACATTGGTGAAAGTCCAGCTGTTAGTGATGCCCTTTGATACGGAGTCGACAACCACGTTTGAGATGGCGTAACCAGCATTAGTGGAGATAGTAAATGATTGGTTCATGCTCCATGCAACGGCGACATTGCCGCTTGGTGAGATCGAACCGCCTGGTCCGGCACTTGCGGCGACAATCGAAGTGGCGGGTTGGAACCATGCGGCAATGGAATGGGCGGCTGTTACATTGGTGAAGGTCCATGAGTTGGTGGGACCCTGCCAGTTGCCGTCCACGAGCACGTTTGAAATCGAAGACCCGATGGAGCTGCTGATTGAGAATGTCTGGTTGGAGTTCCAGACAACCGACACCGTGCCGCTCGGCGAGATAGATCCACCCTGAAATGCTGTGGCAGTGATTGCGAAGACCTTTGATGTGAAAGACGCTACGATGGACATTGTGCCGGTTGCATAGAAACTTGCCGTGGTATTCGTGTCGCCCAAGCTGCCCTTCCACCCATTCCAGAGGTAGCCGTCATTAGTTACTGCGGCCGAGATAGTTATCAGCCGGTTTGTGGGATATCCTGAGCTGGAGGGTTGTGGCCATATTTGAGCTGATCCGGCGCTGACCGGCTGAGTGGACATTGTCACCGTACACCAGGTGCCCGCATAGACAGTTCTGCTGGCTTCGGGAGTGTTGCCATAAGCGCCCTGGTTTACGATGAGGCCGTTGTAGAAGGTCTCAAATGAGAAATTGCACCACGGATCGCCGGCGTCAATGCAGGGCGAATACACGGGATCGCCCTGCCACGTTCCGGAATGATACGAACCGCCTGGAGATTGCAGGTGGAAGTCAGGTATCGTTGTGTCGACAAAACGCGGATCCACGCTGATGCTGTTCCGGTCAAGGGCAAGTGCATTTGTCCAGTCGGCCAGTGTGTTGAAGATTTCCGCCGTATCGTCTAATCCTCCCACGGCTGCCCCGTTCGTGACAAAGAGATCGTTGTAGTCGCTGGTGAAAATCACCACTCCATTGGGTGCGCTTCCGAGCCGTATGGCGACATTGGTTGTGACGCCGTCGGGCGTGACTCCCGAGGCCCAGATGATGTTGTTGCGATTTGTCACCATTGCACGGTCAAGAAGCAACATTCCGTTACCCCCGACAATAGTGTTGTTTTCGATTACTGAAGCGTTGCCTTGATCGGGCAGGCTTGCCTGCAACTGGTAGCTGATGTTGTTGTAAAGCAGGTTGTTGCGAATAGTCGATGAACCTGCGCCGCTTATGGAGAGCCCGTTCCCCTGATTGGTGTAGGAAACGTTACCGATCGCGCTCAGGCTGGTGGCGTACAGATACAGGCCTTCGAATGTATTACTCCAGCAGATGTTTCCGGAAACGACGCTGGAGATCCCCCCGGAAAGATCGATACCTCTGAGTGGATTGCTGTAACAGCGGTTGCTGACGATTGTTTCCCCGGTGCTGCTGACAAAACCGCTGTAGCCTACGAAAATACCGGTTCCCCATGGGTATTCCGGATCGCCGGGCAGCTGATCATGGCAGGTGTTCAGTGTTATTACTGGATTCTGCGTGTCATAGGCACGGATACCGCACCATCCGTTGCCGTAGCACTCATTTCCCCATACCGATCCGCCATAGCACGACTCGAGAAAGATGCCATGAAGCGAGTTGTTGTAGGCGTTGCACCCTATGATCTGGATGTCTGTGCTGCCCAGTGCATACAGCCCGTTGTAACCACCGGTGAGGCCGAGGCTCTCAATCCTGATATAGTTGGCACCAGGGCTGATGGATATCACATCCACCGTCGCCCCATTGAGGATGCTGCCTTGCGGCCCAGTGGTGCCGCGAATGGTGACCGGGTTTCCGGATGAACCGGCGTCATCGCTCGTGATCGTCAACGGCGTGGTGTAAAGCCCGGTGTCGACCCAGATGATATCACCCGGCTGGAGGTCGTATGTATCGAGGACATCCTGGACAGAGGCCTTGGGTGCCACCGGGTTGGTGCCAGGGTTGGTGAATTGACCGATTGCGGAGCAGTAGAGATCCCCGGCCCTGCTGTCATCGTTGACATAGTAGTTCGACACACCCACGACCCAGGGAGGCCGTGTTGTGAAAACAGCGGTTATGTCGGCCCAGTCAGAACTTGCCGGCCATACAGAGTTGGTAGCGAAACACCTGAAGAAGTATTTCGTGTTTGCGACCAGACCGGCGACATCGACCGAGAAGAGGCCCGGAGTGGTGCCGAGATTGTTCGTGTGCGTCCAAGCCGAGGCTGTTGTGCCACCGTCGTTGGTGCCCCAGTAGATGTATGCAGTGGCTGGTGGATAGGACGTTGTCATGAAACCGTTGAGCGAGGCGACGGTCCACAGGATGTTTGACGCGCCGCGATTGGTCACGACGGCGGCAATGTTGTCGTCTTCTACTATAGTCACATTGGTGAAACTGTTGCCCAGGATGGAGCAATTGCTGGGGGAGGACAGTGTCAGGTAGAAGTAAGTGTTTCCTCCCTGAGCGAAGTTGTCAATGATCGGGACGGTAAATGTATTGGTGCCGCCCTGACCGCGCAGCCAGTTCAGCGTGCCTGATTTATTGGTATATGCCGTTCCGGCCTTTGCGGTTCCGTCGGATGTTGTGTAGGCGATTGAGACAAGTCGTTCGGTGTTAGTGCTCAAAGCTACGGAAATTGTGATATTTGTACCGTTCTCCATGACGCTATACGGGGTGTTTGCGAAGGAAACAGTTGGTGTCGGATCGTTGTCAATAATGGTGTAAAGGCAGTTGGTGTTGGGGCCCGCAACCGCATTCTGAATATTTGAGATCCCCACCAGTAAGGTTTCGTTATCTTCATAAATGGTGTCATTGTTTACTGTGAAGCTGATGTTGGTGTAGGAGCTTCCTGCAGCTATTGTAGCGTTACTCGCGATCAGGAGATAGTCTGTCCCGTTTGAGGCTGTGCCGCCGATCACGGAATAGCTGACGGTTACCGGAAGACCGTACGTCGAAGGAGCGGATAGTCGCAGCTCAAGCATGACAGGGCTGTTGGATTCGGATCCGCTGAGGCTGGTGGTCAGGAATTGGACCGTGGGCGGACCGGTCAGAAAGTTAGTGCTGTCCGGTGCCCAGGCGTCGCCGTAGGAGTTGCTTGCATAGCACCGGTACCAGTACTGGGTGTTGCGCGCAAGCCCGGTAATGTTTGTGCCGAAGGGGTTGACGCTGAGCGCGCCCATATACTGATTGTTAGACCAGCTGAGTCTGTTTGATACCCCATCCTGCAGCCCCCAGTAGACCCACACATAAGTCGGGACGCCGCCTGTCGATGATAGAACGCCGTTAAGCGTTGCTGAATTGGATGTCACTCCGCCAGGCACGTCATTATAGATAACCGGCGCTCCTGAATCGTTGTCAATAATGGTTGTTGTGACTGTGCTGGCTCCGCCGATTGTGCAGTTGTTAGTGTTCGAAAGACTCACAAGGATGGTCTCGTTAGCTTCCTGCTGAGAATCGTTAACTATTGGTATTATGAAGGTCTTGATGCTGGAATCGCCAGGAGGCCAGGACAGGGTGCCGTTTACGTTGGTGTAATCCCAGACGTTGGATGCGGTTCCGGCGGCAGTGCTGTAGTCTACGGTCACCGGTATCTCTGATGGCTGGGAAAGGCCTACGGAAATTGTGATGCTGGGCAGGTTTTCCAGCACAGTGTAAGGCAGGTTCGTGAAGTAAACGAGAGGTGTCGGATCGTCGTTGATAATCGTGTAGATGCATTGAGTGTTCGCGCCCAGAATGGCTCCTGTGGCATTCGAAATGGCAATGATGAAGGTCTCGTTGCTCTCGTAGGTGGTGTCGTTGGTAATTGTTATACTGATGTTTCCAACCGTATCGCCGGGCTGGATGGTCAGGGTGCCGTTTGTAACTGTGAAATCGTCTGCAGCGCCAGTGCCGCCTACGACCGAATACATAACAGACACAGGTACGCCGGAAGTTGCAGCTAGTGTCAGCGGTAGGAGTACGGGACTGTTTGATTCAAGTGCGTTAGATACGGCTGTTGTGAACTCGACGCGTGTCTGGAGGGTTGTGAAGACCGCCGGGTTGATATCCCAGTTTGTTCCATAGATATTAGTAGCACTGCATCTGTAGTAGTATGTCTGTCCCGCCAGCAGTCCCGAAATGTTATTAGAGAACGAAGAGTCTTTCGCCACTAATCCCATGTCGTTGGTAAAATTCCAGCCGGTTGTCGTGGGTCCGGGGTCATTGGTGCCCCAGTAGATCCAGGTTTGCGGTGGCGGCCCGCCACTAAGCATTCGGCCGTTCAATGTTGCGGAGTTGGTGAGGACTGCCGTGGCGCCGATGTTATTCGTGACAACCGGCGCGGTCAGTGGTGTGTAAATTACCTCTATATGGAAGTAGCCAAAGTAAAGATTTCCTGTGGAACTCTGCCGGTCCAGTACGAGCACTTCGCAATTGGTGATCTTGCTCAGCGTATCCAGATCGCTGGTGACATTCCATGTGTAACTTGTGTCGCTGCCGCCGGTGTATGGGATAATGCCGGTGTCTGTGGTGGAAGTTACAGATCCGCCCTTCCACCATTGCGTGACTGCTCTGTTGGTGCTGAGATGCACCACTAAATTTCCGTTCGAGTTCGCTCCGGCGGCGTAGTCTAAACGAATAGCTACATTCGAGATCGAAAAACTGGTAGCCGGGAAACTGCTGTCGAAGCAAACGCTGAACCATTTCTTTTGTGCTGCCGCGATGGCGTCGCCCTTGCTGGCCCAGGCATTGTGCATGGCTAATGCACCGAAGTCCGTAACGCCGTCTGTTTCGTTTCTGACATTGTCGAAAGCAGCCTGTGCCTGTACGGTCGAGCCAGTCAGACTCCATCCAGGTACGCTAACTGGGGGACTCTGGAACGTCCAGCCATTGACAACCCGGCCTGTCCATACATCCCCCATGGAAGCGGCAGGCGTGCCCAGCCAGAGTATCGCGGAAAGTACGAGGAATGCCGTCAGTCGGCTTGTTCCTGTCCGCACCGTGATTTTGTTGAGCGGTTTTGGGATCATAACACCTGAATGCCCTTACTTTGTCAAATTATACGACTTCTAGCGGGGACGGGTCAAGTCTGCGGGAGTGGGTCACAAAAATACTCACTTTGAAATGCCTCAGAAGCTGTGAAATAATCCCTCGTCGCGGGTGGTATCCGCCGTCCCGGGAAAGCTACGGCGGGACAAGTCGCGCCCGCGCATATCGAATATGTGATCATTTGCTCATGATTGGGAGGGTCGGCTCCCACGCCGACCGTTCTTTTTTGAACAAGGCCAAATCCAGAGCTAGCCCGACGATGAGAGCGATTCACCCACGCAATCATTGCCTGTCCGGTTCATTACACATTCCCTGAACAGGCGCTAATTACAACAGCTTTCACCCTTGACTTGAAATGCCTGGAAACGTACCCTTTACAGTAATGAATATGGTGGAGACTGGGTGATGATGCCCCGTCTGGAGGTTTCTTGATTCCAGACGGAATGGTGTGGCTATTGTCGGAGGACTGAGTCTATGAATCTTATTCGCAGCCGGTTGTTCCTCATTCTTGCGCTTGCATTTCTCATAACATCTGCCGGGCTCTCCGGGTCGTCCTATGCCCAGTCGGTGGCCGGCACAGTAAAGAATCAGTCGGTATGGCTTAACTTTACGATCGCCAATCCCCCCGGTGATGGCAGTGTTAGCGGGACGTTACGGGTCGGTGCATGGGCCAGTGGCAGTACGATATCCGGCCCACCAGCATACACGTTTGCTACTGCAGCCTCCGGTGTGCTGCCTTTCGCATATGGGTCCAGCTATGGCTATGCGGTCCCCATTGCCGTTAATGGTGACTATCAGGTTATGGCCTGGATCGACAGTCCCGGTTCAGGTATTGGTGGTTACGATTTGGGCGAGCCACGGAGCGAAATGGTTGCCAAGTCGGTAACTAATGCCATGTCTGGCGTGAATCTAACTGTTACAGACGACTCGGATGCGGACGGTTTGCCGGACTGGTGGGAGGTTCACTACTTCAACGACCTCGATGAAACTGCCGGTGGAGATGCTGACAATGACGGACTCTCGAACCTTACGGAATACCAGATATCGCAGGCCTATCCGGGGCTTGCCAATATTAACCCTGCCAACTGGGACACGGATGGTGATGGAATGGATGATGCCTGGGAGTTTGATCACTACGCAGATGGCACGGGGACGGATCCATGTGTCAGCGACAAGGTTGCAGATCCCGATGGCGATGGATTGAGTAACTGGCAGGAGTATTGCGGGGTTGACGGGCAGCCACCGAAGGAAAGAAATCCTGTGTTGCCCGGAAATGTTGCACGCACCAGGGCGCTGGATACGGGCGATGTGCTCAACCCCGTCGACATTGACACGGATAATGATGGCCTGATCGACAGTTTTGAGGCGGCTTGGTATGATCCTTCCAATGGCATAAACCCGAAGTCAGCAGGCAGCTATGCTGCCGACTCGGATCAGGATGGGCTCAGTAACTATCGTGAACAGTGTCTGCTGGCAGCCCTAGTGCAAGGCGGTGTCGACGATAGTTGGACGCTCGGTCCGGGTTCTCTTCCGATAGTTGATGGCAATGGTTTGCGAGCGTTTTCCTCGCCTGTCTTTACGAATGTGCCGCCGTTGTTGACGATTGAGAACGCGCGAAGTGCTCTTCGCCGGGGCGATGCAACTGACCTTCACCAGTGGACTGATCCGAGCCATGGAAGTGGTTTTGTGTCCGATCTGCCTGTTGAAGACAGTGACGGATGGGATACGGACAATGATGGCCTTCCGGATGGATGGGAAGTTGAATTTAACCTCGATCCGAAGGATGCTGACGGCGTCAATGGGGCTTTTGGCAATCCCGATGGTGACGCTTTCCCCAATATTATGGAGTATAATGGGCAGGATGGAAATCGCGCATTACTGCTCGGGTATATTAATGGCACAGGTGATGAGACAAATCCAAAGGAGCATAATTGGCGTCCGCAAAGCACTTACATTGGAACCGGCACCTGGCGGGACGACACCCTTGGATCTGCGCGCCCAACGACGAGTGTAGGCGTTGACGTGGGCCTTGATACGGACGATGACGGGATAGCCGACGACAGGGAGATTCAGCTTGAATACGAGGGTGTTCACGTCGGTGCAAGTCCTGTTCATTCGATGGACCCCTTCGTAAAGCGTAGTGCATTGATTACGGATGCAGCAGGTATTGTGATTCCTGATACCGAAGGTGGGTTTCGCAAAGATCTCTGTTCCAGAGACTGGACCTTTGAGTGTCAGGTCAAGCTTGCGTCAAACAATCTGTCGGGCACTCTGTTAGATATGCCCAACGGGACGCCAGTGAGTCTTCCCTTTGCCTACCGTGTTTCGCTTTCAAATGATGTGCCGGTAGTCTCGTTCTGCACATTAGGCGGATACAAGTATGCAGTGAGCGGATTGGCGCTTCCGACCAACACGTGGGTCCACATTGCCGGCGTCTGGGATCACGCAACGAACAGCCTTTCACTATATGTGGGTGGCATTTTCGTTCAGGAACAGCGCGTCTACGAGGAAGGCGTAAGCCGTTACATGCTCGACGGACCGACTAATTCGCCGTCGATAGGCATGAGTCCGGATGGATCATTTGCCGGCCAGCTTTACATAGATGAAGTTCGGATATGGACGAAGGCTAGGTCGGCTGCAGATGTTGAGCAATACCGCACAAAATTTGTCGCCCAGGACACGGCTGGTCTGGCGGCCTACTACCGGTTTGACGATGGTGGAGTGTCTGCGGAGGACTTTACGCGCAAGGCCAAGAGTGGACTGCTGGGCGCAGTTCGTAATGGAGACTATCACTTCGGTGATTTTGGATACGCGCTGCAAACAAACTCATTTGCATTCATTACCAATGATTTTGCGGCAGTGAGAGGCGTTGATGCCTATGGTGCTGACGATTCGGACGGTGATGGTCTTCCCGATGCGTGGGAGATGATCAATCATCTGGATCCTTTCTCCGCGCTGGGGATTGATGGGGCGGATGGTGACCCGGATGGAGACGGCCTGAGCAACATCTATGAATACTGGTCGCACACCAATCCGAAGGCTCCGAATACTGATGGAAGCGCGGAGCTTGATGGTGACAAGGATTATGACAATGATGGCGTGATCAATATAATCGAGCAACAGTTAGGCAGCCGGCCGGATCTTGCTGACACTGATGACGATGGCGTGAGTGATGGCACGGAGATGGCGAACGGGACCAGTGCGGTGAATCCAACCGATCCGGCTATTCCGCGATCTATTTCGTTTGGCGGTGCTCCTGGCGACTATATTGCTGTGCCGACTGCCTTTAAGCAGCGCCTTGCCGACTGGACAATTGAGGCGTGGGCGAATCCCACGAACTCGATTGATGGTGCTGGCAAGATTGTTGAGAGAATTGTTGCAACTCCGGCGAGCGGGACGAATGTTGTGAATTTTGTCCTGGGACTGGAGACAAACGCAGGCGGACTGCGCGCCTATGCCGGCTTTGTGCCGACGCATGGGACCTCGGTCTTTGTCAGGGTAGCAAGCATACCTGCAGGCACATGGACCCACCTTGCGGCAAGCTATGACAGCCTCAACGCCAGGCTGACCATCTACACCAACGGGGCACCGGGCGCCTCAACTTCAACAGTCTTTCAGGTTGTGCCCCGGAATGGAAAAGGCGGCGAAACAAGCCTGCGGATCGGCCAGGATTTCGGGGGTCTTGTGGACGATGTCAGAATTTGGAATGATGTTCGTAGTGCGGCGGAGATCAAGAATAACCTCAAGATGACTGTGGATAATTCCACTCAAGGCTTGATTCACTACTTCAGATTCGACGATGGCGGTGTGACGGCACAGGATTTCACAGAGACAGATGACTGGAATGAAGAATGGCGGCATGCCGCGACATTGGCAGGTAACACGGCATTTGTACTCGGAGCGGCAATCGGGGTGCCTCCCTCAGTGAGCGTGACATTCGAGCCGCCGGAAGTCAGGCTTGATGCCCAGTGGACTTTTGATGGCGGCGCATGGAACAATCATGGTGAAGTCATTGTTACCACTGAGGGTGCTCATACTATAAGCTACAAATCTCTTGTCGGATGGACTGCGCCGCCGGCAGAAACAGTGGCCTTGAGCAATAATCAGGCCGTAACCATAAGTCGCACCTACATCCAGGACGGTGGTTTGCAAGTGTTTCTGGAGCCGGGACTAGCCCGGTTGAATGGCGCTCTGTGGCAGATTGATGGTGGCGTTTGGCAGACCAGCGGGACGATACTTTCCAACGTTGCGGCCGGAGCGCACACACTGAATTTTGCGCTCGCAACCAACTACTTTACGCCGCCGTCGCAGGGAATTACGATTGATCCGGGAGTAGTCCTTCCACTCACGGTCAATTATCTGCCCATACAGGGCTCGGCAGTGATTATGCTGGAGCCTTCGGCTGTGGTCAGTAACGGCGCGCAATGGCGGATTGACGGCGGCGGCTGGCTTGACAGCGGTACTCTTGTCAGCAATCTGGTGTTTGGCACCCACACAGTAGAGTTTCTACCGATTATTCCTTGGATTACTCCATCCAATATTATTCTCACTGTTGCTGACGGCTCAAGACTTGTGAATACAGGTCGATATACCCAGATCACAGGCATACAGGTCATTATCAGCCCCCCTGCGGCGATAGCAGGCGGCGCTAAGTGGCGGATTGGCAGTGGGGCCTGGCTTGACAGCGGCACCCAGGTTGCGATGTCTCCAGGCCAGTATACGATCGCGTTCAACACGGTCGCAAACTGGATTGCACCGAATGAATCGTCGGTGTCGGTCGTCAACGGGCTGGTCTCTCTTATCCAAGCGTCGTACTATGATCTGGATATCTTCGGAAGCACGGGAACGGGTGCCGGGCAGCTGCGTCAGCCACGAGGCCTTGCGATTACAGACAGGTACCTCTATGTGGCCGATTCCGGCAATAATCGAATTCAGATTCTTGACACGCTCAACTCCAAATGGACAGTCCTGGGCAGCTACGGAGCAAAGGCAGGCCAGTTCAATCAGCCGTACGGTGTCTGTCTGGATCCATCCGGGAATCTGTGGGTTGCCGATGCTGGCAATCACCGCATCCAGAGACGTGATGCCGTGACCGGGGCGTGGGCCATCTTTGGCAATCGTGGCACAGCTGTTGGCCAGTTTGTCGAGCCGTTCGATGTTGTATCCGACTCGGCAGGCAATATCTACGTTGCGGATCACTATAACCACAGGGTTCAAAAGAGATCCGTTTCCGGTGTGTGGTCTATATTTATCAACAACGGCCGGAATAATGGGTTTGTACGATTCCCGAACGGACTAGGTGTCGATGCTGCCAACAATCTCTACGTTTCTGATTTTGATTCGGTGACCGGTGTGAGCCGGGCCCAGAAATTCACCAGCGGCGGAGTGTTCAGTATGGTGATGGGAATATCCGGTGGAGCGGGCAGCCTGAGTACGCCGATGGGTCTCTCGGTAAACTCTTCGACCAATCTCTTCCTCGCCGATGCTGGTAATCACCAGGTGCAAGTTGCCAATGCGACCGGTAGTTGGTCCGTGGTCCTGAGTTCCATGTTCCTCAGCACTCCGCACGATGTTGAAACGGATATGCTCGGAGATGTTTACATATCTGATTCGGCGAGTAACCGTATTGTACGGCTGCCTAATCATGATGCGATCAACCTTAAATCTCCTTACCTGTATAATCAATACTCGTCAGGGCAGGTTGGTGTGTGGAATCTCAACACGAATGGAACATTCAAGTCCGCATCGTTGATTAATGCCGCTGCGACGCCTTGGCTGGTGCGCGCATCAGGTGACATTGACGGGGACGGAACAGCGGATCTCTTCTGGCAGTTGCCGACGGGTCAGGTGACCTGCTGGTTGATGAATTCGAACGGTACGCGGAGGGCCGGGCTCACGGTGTATGCCGGCACGACAACCTGGCAGATTCGTGGCGCAGGCGATATCGATCTGGATGGCATAGCTGATCTCGTATGGCAGTTGCCGACCGGGCAGGCGGCCTGCTGGCTGATGAACACCAATGGCACTGCCAAGGCAACGCTCAGTATCAGTGGCAGTGCGAGCCCGTGGCAGATACGGGGTGTGGGCGATATTGATGCGGACGGTGTAGCCGATCTGGTCTGGCAGTTGCCCGCCGGTAACGTGGCCTGCTGGCTGATGAATCCAGCGTGTACAATTAAATCGACATTCTACATCTACAATGCTGCGACGTCGTGGGTTGTGCGCTGTGGCGGGGATATTGACGGCGATGGTTCGGCTGATCTGATCTGGCAGTTGCCCGCAGGTCAGACAGCAGGCTGGCTGTTGAATCCCACAGGGACGCTGAAATCAGGAGTGAATGTCTTTGCCCGTCGGACTGCTGCTGTCATCCGCGGAAGCGGGAGATAGTAGCACCGCTCGCAGTTTCGCCGTGGCCTCTCCGTGACCTTGTGCCACGGGAGGCAGAATTCAGGCTCCTGCCGCGTCCGTCGGCCGACGGACGGCAGGGAGTCCACCTCTGGTGAGGGAATACCACCGCTCTGTTCTTGCAGATGCCTCAGGGCAGGCTATGATGGTCGGCCTATGGAAGGTTCAGCGGCAGTTACTCCGATGATGACGCAGTACCGGCGGATCAAATCCCAGCTGCCGCCAGATACCATTCTTTTCTTCAGGCTCGGCGATTTCTATGAGATGTTTTTCGAAGACGCAAAAGCGGCTTCACAAATCCTCGATATCGCATTGACCAAGCGCCAGCATGTGCCCATGTGTGGCATTCCTTACCACGCAGCAGATTTGTATCTGGCCAAGCTTGTCAGGGCAGGCAGAAAAGTGGCCGTCTGCGATCAGATGGAGGATGCCGCCGTAGCAAAGGGCATCGTGAAGCGGGATGTTACCAGCATAGTTACCCCCGGCACAGTTACAGTCGAAAGCGTGCTGGAATCCAGCCGGAATAACTACCTTGCCGGGGTATGCCAGACGGGCGGCACATTTGCTCTTGCCCTGCTCGACCTCTCTACCGGTGCTTTTCATGTTGAAGAGACATGCAGCCCGGAAGCCCTGCATGACAATCTGCGGCGTTTGGCACCGAGCGAGTGCGCTGTGCCTTCAGAGCAGTATGCGGAAGGTAAGCTTGCTAAAGTCCTTGAAGGCTTTCCCGTCTCTTCGATTACCAGCTGCGACGACTGGACGTTCGACTACGATTCGGCGCGCGACTTGCTGGTGAGGCATTTCGGCGTCAAGTCGCTCGATGGTTTCGGCTGCGAGGGTAAGGCCGCTCTTACCGGTGCAGCAGGCGGCGCCATGCACTATGTCATGGAACAGCTTCACAGAAGTGTTGGCCACGTGCGTTCTCTGCGCGTGATGAATCCGGGCGAGTTTCTGGTTCTTGATGAGACAACATGCCTCAACCTTGATCTGGTATTGGATCGTGGTCGGGCTGGCGGCGCAGTGCCGGTGTCCCTGCTGGGAGTTCTTGACTGTACAAAGACGGCAATGGGATCGCGTCTGCTGCGAAACTGGATTCTGCGACCGCTGGCGGATGCCACAGCAATCAAGCGGCGCCACGAATCTGTTGAAGCGCTCTGCAGTGATCGCGGTATGCTCCAGAAACTGCGGGAGGCGCTCGCAAATGTGAAGGATGTGGAAAGGCTCATAGCTCGCCTTGGAAGCGGCGGTGGCAATGGCCGTGATCTGCGGGCAATGAGCCAGTCGCTTGCAAGCCTGCCCGCAGTAAAGGAATCAATTACCGGCGGGGTGTGCCCTCTGCTCAAAGACTTGTCTGCCGGCATTTTCCCACTGCCCGAGTTGGCCGGCTTGATTGAACGCGCAATTGTTGAAGAACCTCCGATAGCAGTGAAGGAGGGAGATCTGATCCGCCGCGGATACAACGAGGAGCTCGACGCGCTGCGTGACGCCGCGTCTGAGGGTAAAAACTGGCTGGCTCAGTTTCAGGCCAGGGAGAGAGAGCGGACCGGCATCAAGACTCTCAAGATTTGCCACAACAGGGTATTCGGATACTACATTGAGATTTCCAGGGGTCAGCTTGCAAACGTACCGCCAGAGTATACCCGCAAGCAGACCCTTACCAATGCCGAGCGTTTTGTGACGGCTGAGATAAAGGAATATGAGCATCGGATTCTGGGTGCGCAGGATAAGGCAGTCGCGCTTGAGTACGAGTTGTTCGTACAGGTGCGGGACACGGTAGTGAGTGAGACAGCGAAGATCCAGGGCTCGGCCGAGGCTCTGGCCGGACTTGATGTGCTGGCCTCTTTTGCAGACCGGGCGCTGGTGTCGCGCTATGTCAGGCCTGAGATTAACAACGGTGACCGGATTGAGATAAAAGACAGCCGGCATCCGGTAGTGGAGCAGATGCCGGACGCTGAACGATTCGTCCCGAACGATATCCTGCTGGACTGCAAGGTGAATCAGCTCCTGATCATTACGGGTCCGAATATGGCCGGTAAGTCCACCTATATACGGCAGGCTGCGCTTCTCGTGATAATGGCGCAGGCAGGTTCTTTTGTGCCGGCCGCATCCGCCATGATAGGGGTTGTGGACAGAGTGTTTACCAGAATCGGCGCGAGCGACGATCTTTCCCGCGGCCGGAGCACGTTCATGGTGGAGATGCAGGAGACAGCGAATATCCTTAACAACGCGACCGCCAGAAGCCTCATTGTGCTGGACGAGATAGGGCGTGGCACGAGCACCTTCGACGGCATCAGCATTGCATGGGCAGTCGCCGAGTTTCTGCACGACAACAAGCGCGTCAAGGCCAAGACTTTGTTCGCGACCCATTATCACGAGCTTACGGATCTGGCACTTACAATGCAGGGTGTGAAGAATTACAGCGTTCTTGTGAGAGAGAAGGGCGATGGTATAGTGTTTCTACGCAAGATTCTGCCGGGTGCTGCGGACAAGAGTTACGGCATACACGTAGCCAAACTGGCGGGGCTGCCGCCTGAGGTTGTTGAGCGGGCAAAAGAGATCCTGCAGAATCTGGAAGATGGCGAACTCAGTGAAGCCGGCAAGCCCAAGCTTGCCCGTACCAGAGTAGCCAAGCCGGATCCGTCGCAATTGACGTTGCTGTAGGCCTGTGGAAGGTGGAAGGTTCACGACAGGCAAGATAGTGAAAAAGACAACTCTATTTATAGTTTGTTCTCTGGTCGTGATCATTCTCGCCGTGATGCCTTGTTACGGCTTTGATGACGATTTTGACGGACAAAACTACGAGGAACCGGGCGGCGCGAGTTTTACCGTATTTGCAGGTTCTGAGTCAGGAGTTTACGGATTGTCGCTTGATGAAGGCATCTGGATCAAGGGCCTGCCGGTGTTCGGCAATATATCCATGAGTCTCTTTCATAACGACCACGCGCAGTCTCTCTTTTCCGGAATAGGAATGACAATTCGCGTGATGCCTCGTGGCACTATTGCCCCTTTCGTTGGCGGCGGCGGCAGCTTCAATTACTCATGGTCATCTTCCGCAGGGACCGGAGGTACATCTGCAATTCCGGCTGAGGCCATTGCGCAGGAAGCGGTACGCAAAGGAAGCGAGTCGTACTGGAGCGGGCACGCGGAAACCGGGATCAGGCTGTGCTTTGAGTCGGCTATCAGGCTTGTTGAGGTCTCAGGAAGATACACCTGGAGTTCAGCTGGCTCCGACGCGAACTATTGGTTGATCGGTATTTCCACCGGGTTTGGCTGGTAGATAAGGTTGCCTGGTAACACACAAGGGCAATCGGAGAAGCCACTGATTTCGCCGCTGTTCAGGCTGGGAAGCTCTGTAAGAATTGCAGAAGAGCGATTGGCATGGCAGTCAGTTCTCCCAGTCCCGGGCAAAATCGAGTGATTTCGATAAGGGAGGGCGCGGTGCCACCCGCGCCGTGGAATTATTTCACAGCTTCTGAACAGTAGAGTTACTTGTACAACTGATCGTACGGAACGGCGTCCGGCCGCTTCTGGAAGAATACTACGGCGCCCTGAAACTCCCGTATTCCCTCCAGTCTGATATGGCAGTTGCCGCACTTCTTTTTCTGGAGCAGGTTGAGGATCTTGTTCAGACTGTAGGCGTTCTTCTGTACAAGCGGATAGCCGAATGGCCGCCCGTAGAAGAGGTTTGCGAAGTTGTTGGCCAGCGGCACTTTCACTCGCAGGCGTCCCAGGAACTGCTTAAAGCGTGAAGTGTCTTTGTTGTAGAGAAAATGCAGGGAACCGATTCCGTCATCTGCCAAAAGATCTACGATTTTGGAAAGGATCGCCAATCCGTTCTCCTCGGGAATATGTTGAAAAACGATGAAAGAATGTACGAAGTTAAAAGAGCCCTTTACCGCCCCAAGGTCGTTTGAGTGCACCCACTCGACATTGGTCAGCCCTTTGCTGGCGGCGTTCTTCTCTCCTTCTTTCAGCATTGCCGTGGACACGTCCACGCCAGTGACGGATTCGCAGACCTGGGCCATGGGGATTGTGCAGCGGCCCACGCCGCAACCGAAGTCCAGCGCCTTGCCGGGCTTGAAGTTCGGGTCTACGTGAGACCGTATTGTTGAAAGAACATACTCTATGTGCTGCCGGCCGGTTTCAAAGAATTCTGTAAGCAGTTCGGGATTGAGGTTGTCGCGCTGAAAGCGGTCAAGGCTTACGACGGCGTAGTATGGATCATCCTCGCCGTACTTTTCCCAGTCTTTATTAGGATCATGTTTCAGCATATGCTAACTCAGCTCCTGTGAATCGTGTAATGAGTACATGTCGATTCACAGGGGCATAAGCTATGATTTCAGATGCCGCGCCGCAAGAACTTTTCTTGTATCCATCGACGTCATTCCTTTTGACTGTGTTCTACCCCGGTTGGCGTGGCAGCGCCCCCCCCCCAGTAATTGGCAAATAGGCGTGTATGCGATACGGGAGGGCGCGGTGCCACCCGCGCCGGGAATTATCGCAAAGCTTCTGTGGTGTCCTTTTGACCCTTTTCAGTCGCGGTCGGCGTGGCAGCCGACCCTCCCATAATCAGGATATGGGTAGTTTTTTAGCCATGTTCTGCGTACTGGGCGCATCTGCGATTGGGTGCAATCGTCGTAATCGCGGCTCACCGGGACGGTTTCCTCCAGAGGCGGACAGGCTGCCCCATAGCTATCAAGCTAAGGATTTCATGGCAAAAATTCGCTAACTTATCCATCGTT
>JBAXMA010000025.1:0-17071 GCA_037134535.1 bacterium | reverse complement strand
ACAAGGTGCCGCGCTTTGAATCGCTGGACGTCCTGGCCACCGGCGGCCTTACCGGAGGCGACCTGCAGACGGTGGGCGGAATACCGGCGAAACTTGACCTAGCCCGCCGCATCGGCGTGAAACTGACCGTGGTTCCGAACGGCGGTTCGACGTCCTCCGATATCCTGTCAATACCTTCGGGAACACCAGCCGCCGATTGTTGCCATCAAATCAGGACGCACATGGCCGATCACGGTTTTGAAACCCTCACTTTGCCGGTTGCAGAAACGCTTCTTTCCGAGACGGAGTTCGGTCTGCATAGCGGCGACCTGCGTCCCAACGAAGCCGAACGCAGGTTGAACACGGTTGACAGGTTCCTCAAGACACATCCAGCGCAGGTGGGTCTTTCTCTGCGCGTGCTTGCGCTCAAGGGGTCAGTCTGCAACCACCAAGGGCGGTCTGCCGAGGCAGAGAAGTACAGCCTCCAGGCGCAGCAGTTGGCTAGAAGCCGTAACCATGACGTCGCCTACGTCAGAAGCACAGCCATACACATTGTAGCCCTTGTAGATGGCGGATACATTGCCGATGCGCGGCGAGAAGGAGAGCTCCTTGTTGAGTTTGCGGTACACGGGGCACACGGTGATGACGACGATCTCAAGGTCTGTCGGATGTTTGCCCACGGGGTGCTGGGAGGCCAGCCCCTGTATCAGGCAGCCCTCGCCGACAGCAGGCTCATTAAGCAGAGTCAGCAACACCTTGAGAAGGCTCTTGAAGAGGCGATTTCTTTAGCTGCCTCGAAGCCCAGGAAATACAACAACGAGGTAAGGCGGGATGCCGGGTACCTCGCTCAGCTCAGCATGTGCTGTTCGCCGTTTGCCATGAAGAACGCTTTCGAGGCCGCACGCAAGATCTTTGATCAACACCCCGTGCCGCCTGGAGAGGATGCAACCTCCTGTGCATACCTGTATCGCAACAGATGGTTCGGTGCCTATCGCAAGTACCTGCTCACCGGACGGGTGACGGCAGGGTATGAGGACTGGCCTCTGCCCGACAAGGAGATTGCGCACGATTCCTGGCTCACCGCAACCTCGCTGAAGTATCGCGGGACGCTGCTGGCGGCGGACGGAAGAAATGATCTCGCATCGGAGGATTTCACCCTGGCTGTTGAACTCCTGTGCAGGGCCGAGGATCCCCTGGCCCACTTTATCGGAGCTACTGCGGCTTGGCAGGCGGGACAGAGTCTTGCTGCAAGGCGACCAGCCATTGCCAGAAAATTAGCCAGCCGCTCAAGAAGAATCTTCAATTCCCTAGGGAAGTTGGTCCGAGGTGTATGTGCAGCGTCGAAATGGAAGATGAGACCTGGACACCGCCACCCGCAGAACGTCTTCGCGTATTAAGGAGCGCCATGGGAAACAGCCCGGCAATTGAGTATGACCTCTTCTTGGATGAAAGCGGCACTTTCACCGAAACGTCGTCGGTGGAAGCTGAACGCGCCCTGCAGTCGCAGACCGCACCGCCAAGCCAGTTGGCAGGAATACTCGCACGGCATGGCACGGTAACGAAGGAACGAGCCCAGGGAGTGCTTTGTCTGGTTGCCGAAATCTGCGGCGTTCCGGTGACCAACGGTGTTGTCAGACTCCATGCCACTGATGTCCGCACAGGTCCTGAATACAACAAGGTCGTCACCCTCATTTCGAGTGAATGTCGGAAACACGGCTGGCAACCTGTACGGCTGGTCAATGCGGAACGAGTCTGTTTTGGAGACCGGGTTGCAACCTACACAAGCATGCTTGCCGAGCTGGTCATGCGGATTGGCCGCCGGAAGTTGATCGAGGGAGAGCCGCGCATAGATCTCCATATCGTGGCTGCTAGGGTTCTGCTAAGCGGCAAAGAAGCGGAACTGACCTTCATTGAAGAGCCTGACTACCGGCGACGTCTCGACGAGCAGCTCGCCTTTGCAAATATCCGGCATGGCCTTGCGAGGGAATGTGCCAACTGGCGAATTGCCGATCTCAAAACCGGCTCGGGAAAAGAGCGGTATGACCTTCAGCTCTGTGACTGGATCAGCAATGCCAGTTATGGCAATTACCGGAGGTGCACTGATCCGGTCGGCGCAGAGCTCCGGGCTCTTTTCGGTGACTACAATCAGACCCTCTACCTGCGTGAACCACTTGAGCGGGCGGAACGATATGAAGCCGACGGCTCTTACGGGCTGGCCATACTGACGCTGGCCGAAATAGCCGTCTCCAAACAGGCACCCGCCCTGCAGACCGCCGGGAGCCCGCAGTTGCTGGCTAAAGTGCTGGATTCCCTGACACGGCTAGGTCACCGTGCCAGGGATCCTCAGTTACAGGTACTAATCGATTGGGTTGAGCAGGTGGTAGACCAACACCGATCGCTCTCCCTTGGCCTGCAGGCAACCGGATGGCTCAGGACCCAGGTGTACGAGCCCCTGGCTTTGCGCCTTGGCAAAGAGCGCGAGCCGGTGCTCGACTGGTTTTCCTATGCCCTCGCATGGTGGTCCGTCACCGTCTACAACCACCTGGGCGACATTCACGGCGCGCAGTCACATGCGAACATACTTGCGCAGTTCGGGTCAAGGCTGGCAGGTTCTGCGGAGCATTCAACACTCCTGTCGCGCGGCCTGATCGCGCGGGCAGTCCACCTTACCGACTGCTTTGAGCACGCCGAGGCTGCCAGGATGATGGCGAAAGTCGCAGGCACGTACGAAGGCGTGATGACTCTGCTGATGGAGGAACTCGGCGGCAGCCAGGGGCCTGTCCGTTCCGAAATCAAGGCCATGGCACTTGGAACATGGCTACAGGCCGAGATGTACGGCGGCCTGAAGGATCCAGCCTTGTTTGATCATGCCCGCATCCTCAGTGACAAGGCCATCGCCGAATTCACCGACGACATGGACAGGTCGCGGCAGTTCCAATACCGCTGCCAGATCGAGACCTTTGCCGGCAAACTAGGCGACGCCCATGCTTATCTGGCAAAGGCGGTTTCAGCGGCAGACGACTCACATGAAGCTATAGCCAACGCCATCAAAGGACTTGTCGCGCATGGAATCGGGGCCGAAGGGTTTCCCCTTCTGCACTGGATGCGTCTCGGCGTGGCGGAACACGAAACACCCGGTGCCCCTCATTATGATGAGTTTATCCGAGCCTTCAACAAGGACAACTTTGAGGAGACGAACTGGTGTCGGGGGCAGAAAGCCTACTATCCAGCCCACGGGATTCTCAGGCTGCTCTGCCGGATCAAGGTCTTTGCCGGAGATCAGAACGGCGCCAACCGCATACTGGAAGCACTCAACCGGCTGATTGTCCAGGCGCGCAGCGTCCCTGTTGTCCTTGAGCTCATCCAGCTCGCCACCCTCTGCGAGGCGGCGTCAGGCTCATTCTCAGACCCGCACTTTACAACTAATCTGTTCACTTCTGACCGCGCGAACAATCCCGGCATTGCCAAGATTCTGGCCCGCGTCAAGCAACATGCCGGCGTGGGGTTCCCGACCGTCTCCGCTTTGCTCGGACTAGTGCAAAAAGGCGAGTCGGATCGGGAAATGCATGCGCCAGACGAGGAGATAATTCGCAAACTGAGATGGTTCGCCCATCTTGTTGGATACTGATGAAGCGGAACCGGCACATTAGGGCGCTAGTGGGCTGAGTTGGTTTATTCATACACTGGTCTATCGAGGTGGATCTCATAGCAATTAGCTAGTGTCCGTATGAAGAGTGAATATAGTTGAGTTCTGTTCAGCCTTCGAGGGGCAAGAAGCGGAATATGTGCATGAGTACTGAAGAGAAGAGACCAACGGAATCATTTGCGATCAAGGAATTGGATATCCTTGCATCGATGATCGACCGACTTAATGGGCTAGCGGATGGCAAACTGAGCGAACAGTACATTAGCGAAATCATCACTGCGGCTGAGCTGATCGCGAAGATCCCGCCACTGCTAGACCACTTGGCTGAAAGCACTCAAAGCCAGATCGGCCCAAAGACCTCTGCATTGAAGGTTGAGAATAGTTACAGGAATTGGAGGCGACAAATAGGACGTCTAGCGGAACTATGCAGGGGCATTGGAGACCACACCACTACTCTCAAGCATCTGGTCAGCGAAACCGGGGAATCCATTTCATCTCTCCAGTGCATGCTCAACCAATGCCGTTCTGCCGAGCAGGAACAATTGGCACAGGCCAACCTGCAGGGAGACCTACAGGAGATCGATGGCATTCTTGCCAACGGCATGCTTGCCTGCTGGCGTCCTGGCTGGGACCGCGTCAAGGAAGAGGCGCGCCGAGTGATTGAGACCGACGGAAGAAGTGCCTCGGCTCAAAAGGTGCTGGAGCATTTCACAAGCACTTGGGAGTTTTCGATTCAGGCCGGTCGTGATCTGGCCAAGGTCTATGGTTGCCTCGAGGATTGGCCTGTGCGTGCGCGTCTGCCCGAAGAGTCTCCGTCCGCGTGGCTACTGGTCGTGTTGCGCTCAACAGAAATATGGGGTAAGCGTCAACTCGCCAGAATGCTGACGTTGCGGCCCGCCGAGCTACCATTAGGCCCTCTCGACCTTGAGCCACGCATGACTGCGCCAGTCGCGCAACTGGCTTTCGAACTCGAAATGCGCCTAGCTTCCCTGCGAGCCAGAGCCATAGGGTCCGGCACAACCATTGAGCGACTCGCGAGGCTGTTTGAACAAACGAGATCTGGTGACTATATCCCCGAGGCAGAGGTCTATATCTGCCTGGTTCAGTTACTTGCAGACTGCGAATTCAACACCGATTACCTCACTGCTCTGGAGAAGATTGCTGTCATTCTTGGCGAGGGACAAGCAGTAAAGTGTTGCCGCGAAGCGGTAAATAGGGTCGTTGGAACGATGCCAAGCTATTTGAGAGTACCACGCTTCTCGCCTACGGACACGAGTACGCTAGGCTACCACATCATGAGAAAGGCCGTGCAAGATAATTCCGTCGACTTGGCCTTCGGGTTCCGAGTTTGGGCTCTGCAGCCTGATTGGCGCTCAGTCGACTGGGAAACGTCTCAGGACTCTATGTGGCAACGCTTGCGAGAACTTGATCCCGTGGGATGGTGGGTGACAGCCTCAATACTTGACAAGAACGATTCTGCAGAGCGCGGCGGTGCAAATCTGTTTATGGAGCACGCGACGAAGGCCGGTGCCTCATGCACGCTCATGCTTCCGCTCATCAAGATGCAATCCGTCAACCTCTCGGATGACCGAGTTCTGGCCATATTGACGTCGCTGGAGCTCGTTGCGATTCACAATCAATGTGGCGTGTCCCTTCGAGGATTACCTCTCTTTGTCCAGCGCTTTGGCAGGCAATACCCGGTTCTTTGTGCTCGTCTCCGAACAGAGATGACGAAACACGATCCGGCACCAGGCGGAATCGGGGCGATGAGTGGTCCCGGTTCTGCAGTAGAGGAGGACATTGACAGGAAGACAAGTCACGCCGTGCGGCCCCGACACTACCGAGGCATCAAGTGCCTCGAAAGGCTGAGTGGCTGTTTTGTTAAAGAACATGCAGCACCTCTCCTTGCGCGACTGAAAGCCGCAGAGAATGATGAGTCGATTCGGAGGCTCATCACAACAGCGGAAGAGATGGATGTCGAACGTCTCATTGCCCAATGGGAGCGAGCGTTCATACATGGCCCCGAGGGGCAACTCAGACAACACTTGGTTGATGACTGCATTGCCATGCTCACAGCAATTCGCGCCTTTGGCGAAGACCGCCTACGACATCCTGAGGCTTTCGCTGCTGAGCAGCAGACACTCAATAGAGAGCTCCAGTCTCTGCGCCGGCTAGGTGAATTACCGAGCCGTGCAACAGACCTGATGGTGCAGATTCTCTCCGGTGAAGGAGTGGCCATGACTGTTCCAGGCGCATCATTATGCAACGTGACCGACCTCAACGTCTTTCCCCGGTTGTTGGCAACCTGGCGTTCGGGATGTTTAGAGTTGGAATCCTATGAAAAACGATTTGAAGCAGATCTTCTGGAAGATGCACGTGACTATGCAGGTTCTGAAGCAAAATCGGGACGTGTCAGCTGGGCTACCCAAATAATGGATAATGCGGGAGTGCCGGCAACCGATGAGAAACGCCAGCGCATGGAAGAAGACGCTAGATACTGGTCGGAACTAGTTGATTCTGATCGGCGGGATGTGCTCGATGACCTCGAAAGCGAGGCGGAGGTCGACGAAGTTCGCGAAACCCTGTCAGGGCTTACCGATGCCTTGGCACGACGCAATTATGATGATGCCGTCAATCTGCTTGACAGCCTCAGACCGCGAGCCGCAGCTAGCCGCAAACGCAAACAAGAGGCCAAACAGAACCGAGATGAGCTGGTTCGAGATGTGGAGAAGCTACTCTTGGACGCATCTCGCGCGAAGCTGTCTCTCGAGAACAAGACGCAATGGACGCAGAGAGTGCTTGTGCTTCAAGAGAAGGTGACTATGGGCACAGATCTCTCAGCGATCCGTGCGGAATTATCTATGCTGGCGACGCGGTTGTCTGAAGGTGAGGCGCTACCACCGCCGCGCACCAACGCTGACATTGCCTGTTCCTTTTCCAGCGAGTCGCGGGAAGAGCAATGCGTCCCTGCTGGGCAACAACAAAGGGCTTTCTGCTGTGGGATCGTCAAGGCTGTTGTCGGTGGAACATATGGATTCATCCTCCCGTTTGAAAAGCAACTTCGCGACGGCGAAGACATCTACTTCCATAAGAATAATCTGCGGGGCGAAACAGGCATTGCAGTAGAAATGCCTCAGCCAGGTTGTCTCGTCGGTTTTCGCGGCATCATCAGCCGCCGTGATCAGCCGCGACCCAATGCTTCCGAAGTCTGGTCTATGTCGAAGGCGGAACGGACGGCAGCCATCGCAGAGCTCTCATCAGACCTAGGCATGTCTTTGAACGGTGTCGGCTTTATCTCGCGCCGCATACTATTCACAGTCGGCCATGGATTCCACACGGCGAGTAAGTCCGGGGCCTACGAAGACGAGAAATTGGTCGCATTTCATCCTTCTTCGGACGGTCGGCCCGAAGAAGACGTTTCGCCTATTGAATCCCCATCACGGGTAACTGCTGAGACAGCCGCATTCTTTCGGCGGCTCACTGGGCGTACCATGTCACCAATAAGACTGCCGTCCTCCGAAGGGCAGGTGCTGTCCCCTGCCGAGGTTCAATTTATGGACTCGACACGACCAAACTCATATAGAGATGCGAAGGCATTCCAGTTGCGACTTGAGGAAACACGCGAGCACCAAAGAGTGGTCGATACGATTGAGGATCTCAATATGCGTAGTGCAAACAGCGGGCAGATCGCCTGGTTGCGTGCGGTTTTTATAGGGTCATTTCTAAGCATTGCAAAAGACAACCACGAACCAGTTCAAACGTTATTACAGAGCCTAGCAAAGGATTCCCAAAGATGGTTTGGTCAAAACGAGGACGCGACGTTTTCTCTCGTGTACCACGGCCTGCATGTGTTCGCTGACAACAACCCACAGGAGTTGTCCCATCATGATGTTTACGGGTGTTTCCTAGACATTCAAAGCAGTCTTGGGGAGCGGCCACATTATCGGCTTGAACTCATCATGGCGGCCATAGCCATGGAAGAGGCTGAACAAAACATTCAGGACGAAGAGAAGATCGAACGGGCGGCGACTCATATCCGACGCGCCATGGTAATCCACCCTCGCCTCACCGAACCTCGAGATATGTTGCGACAATTGTCGCAACGCTTTGGAACGGGATGGCAACGCAGTGTCCTTTCTCAAACGGTCACTAGTGAGCCAATCCTGCCTACGCCCCCTGTCCCGACTGACCCCATCGACGCAACTGAGAAGATCCGAAACTTCTACGACAGCCTAAGAGGCCGATCGGACGAGATGAAGGCGGAGCGTTTCTTCAATAATTGGCGAGAGCGCGTACCCTTGGGAATGGCGCGGGAGGAATTGCTCGCTAGGCATTGTCGATATCTTCTCACGCTTGGCGGCAAAGACAATACCAGAGCAGAGGAATTGATTCTCGACGAAGCCAGGAAAGGTAACGTCAATGATTGGTCCATGGTAGTAGACATTCTCTATGATGTATGGCGCGCGCTCGACTTGGAGGTCTCACGGGGTCGGAGTCTTGTGGCACGGTTGGAAGCCACACTGCCTGCAGCCGCCAAGCCGCACATGGATTTTCTGCTAGCGAATCTGTTGTTTGACGGAGGGCACTACGATTCAGCGCTAGTACATGCGGAGCAAGCACAAGAAGTACTCCGCAGTGTCGACGCTAGGGAGTTGGCAAACCGTTGCAAACAAATGGCGTCGACCAGAGATCGAACAGCAACGCCAGAACAGACGCGAGAAAATGCCTGGAGTGACGTCCAACGGTTCTCCGCTGAAGGTGACAGCCATGCTGTTGTTGAACTCGTCACGAATTGCATGAAGGACGCGCACGTTGGTCCGTGGCTTGTTTGGAAATGCGTGTCCGAAAGTGGGATAGTCAATCAGGAGATAGAACGCCGTGAACTAATCAGACGGGCACGTAGCTTCGAAAAGGATGGCCCTGCCTCTATTGAGCTACTGAAAGCGGATATCTGTGTCAAATGGGATGTATCGATCGCACAACAGGTGGAACAACTTGACGAAGGTATCCTCCTCGAAGCCGCCAGAAAACCAACTTCGGCCGTTCTCGCCAAGATCGACGATGTCCTGCGCGATGCGACGGCTGCGTTCGCTCTATATGACTCGCTTCTCCAGGCGCACCCGTCCAGTCTCGATATCAGTTGGCATTTGGCAATGGCAGCCAAGAGACTCTTGGCCCGAAATGGAGAAAGGAAATATGCGGAGGAATACGTACAGGCATCTCTTCCATGTGTGGGAGCAATGATCCAGAACTGCACATCTGCAATCATTGCCAACGACATGCTCAGCATGCGTCTCTTTGGCCTCGCGGCGATCATCGCCCACACTGGGACACAGAATGGGCAGAACAATCAAAAGGGAATAACAGACATCGTCACACTCGCTTTGGAAAAGGCCCTGCCCGCTCCCTGGGAGTGGCCTTCAGTCCTCCAGAAATCGCGCATCGCACTGGATGAGGGCAGGTGGGGAGACGCTGCCAACTTAATAGTTTGCGCACTGCTGGCCAATCCTTCTCACTGGCCAACATGCCGGTCCTACCTTCGCGTGTTCACTTACCCGAATGGAGAGACCCAAACAATGTTGCGAGCTGCCTTGCACACAGCGCTTTCAGGGATCCAATTGTCTTTGGCAACTCAGCGGGGCAAGGAATCTCCCGAACTACTTGTGCTCAAGGCCGAACTGGTTCTGGCTGAGGGGGAGTTGGAAGGAACTCAGGAAGCTTCGGACAAAGCCGCCCAAGAATGCGACGTTCTGTGTACTGGGGCGCAACGTCTACGCCAAGGTTTCAAGCCAGCAATCCTGTTACAAAACAGGCTGAAGCGGGATGACGTTCTAGCCCCCGGAAGCACCTATGCAAAACGCTATCGTATCGTTGAAGCCTTGCCCTCCGGATCTTACGGGCAGGTCTATCGAGCAGAGGTGCTTGATCCACAGCCTGGCGAACTTCATGACGTAGCATTGAAATTCGTACGAGCCGACTCTTCTACTCCCGAAAGAAAGAAACGGCAGGGGGCCGCCCTGACCCACGAGGCGAAGATTGCTCTGCGGCTGAAACATCCGGCCATCGTCAATGTGTTAGACTTTTTGGACAACAGATGCCTAGTAATGGAGTACATCGATGGCGCGACACTTGCATCGAAGATTGACCACCACATCCGCGAGCCGTGGCACGTTGCACATCAGATCGGAATACAGGTTGCCAGTGCGCTAGAGTATGCGACCTTGCTTGTTCGAAGAGAATTCAGAACGTATGACGATCATTCCACATCGCACGAGTTTGCCCATCGAGACATTCATCCTCGGAACATCATGGTTGTCATGAAAGACGGCCCGATACAGGCGAAACTTCTCGATTTTGGTCTCGCTAGCGGTCCTGGCGGAACAGGCACCACCGCCTTGCTGCAGGATGCGAACAAGAAACTACCTTACCGCCCACCAGAGTATGGGTCAAAGATGGACCACCGCGCTGACATGTTTGCCCTCGGTGTGGTGCTCTATGAGTTGATAACTGGTGAAGGTCCATACCCACATCCCTGCTATTGCGATTTCCAAAACGGGGTGGAAACGGGAGACGTTACGGCTCTGACTCTGAGACGCATCGGCGAGTTGCTCGGACCAAACTCCGATGTGCCGGAGCGTTTTGCTGACGTCTTGGCGAAAATGGTAGCTTTCAAGTGTGTTGATCGGTATGATGACTGGACCAGTCTGCTCAAAGACATTCGTGAAGTGCCACCACCGGCAGGACGGGGGCCCATATGACCGGGACCTTCGGAGTGGTCAGCAACCTCAACGACGACAGACGATACGGCCGGATAATTGTGGCTGACGGAACAAATGTGCCGTTCCTTTACGACGACTATGAGGATAAAGACGTGCCGCCGACAATATGGCAAGCTGTCGGATTTGAAGTGGTGCCACACCGTTGGGATTCGACCCGGCAAGTTGCCAAGAAGGTGCGTCCTACAGTCGGGCTACCAACTCAAGTCGGTCAAGTGTCCTTGGTACGGGGTAGTCATGGTTTTGTCAGCATCACAAATGGGGACGGCGTGTTCTTTTTGACGCAGATCGCTCCAGGACTAAAGCCAGGGGACACGGTGATCTGCACAGCTGTCCCAGGCAGGGACAACCACCTATTCGCACTAACGGTAGCCAAGACAGAAGCGGTGGCCGGAATGGAGTGCCCTGCATTCTCCCAAGCGAAAGAGCTGCAGCCTAGATGTCGCAGAATTGCAGCAAGGTCACCGCCGTCTGGCTCGCTAATCGCCGCTGCGACGAAAGGCGGAAATCGACATGGCAAAGACGTCAATGAAGATGCTTTCTTGGTGCAGCCACTTATCGGGGGGGATGCCTGGCTGCTAATCATCGCAGACGGAATATCGCGCACTGAGAATGCATGGTGGGCAAGCGACAAATGTATCGAGCTCATCTGGCGGTCGCTGCCGGACATCGAGCAGCAACTCATCCAGAACAGGGGCAATGAGCAAAAGATCGTCTCGGCATGGCTCGACCAGATTCATCGCGACTTCCTGCACGAACGGAACTCTCAGCCAACTGATTTTCAGCAGAGTTCGTCAACCCTCACAATGGCTCTTGTGCGGGGTCGGGACGTATTCTCAGCGCACTGCGGCGATAGCCGACTGTATGTCCTCAATAGTAAAGCAGGTGGCGCAGAACTCAAAGGAGTCTTCTCAGCAGACTTGGAGACCCAACGTGGAGTAACACGTTCCCATAGAGTTGGCTTAAGAAGTCACATTGCCGCAAAAGGTGCGGACTGGAATCCTCTGTCCGATCAGCGCGTGATACCTGAAAATGGCCTTTTGCTCTTGTGTTCTGATGGCGTGATCGCGAGAGACCATGATCTGAAGGGTGCCAAATCAAAAGAACTGACCAATCTTCTCTCTGTCCATGGCGATATTCAGCACGCAGTTACTGCCGCGCTTGACAGAATACAGGCTGCCGGCGAGAACGACGATCTGACACTTATTGTATTTAGGCCAAAGGGGTGATGTTCGCATGCCGTTACACTACTCACCAAACCGCAGCACGAACACGTTCGAGGAAGCAGTGGTCCGGGAGCTTTCCCAACTTGATTGCGAACCAGACGTTGACGGTTTCATTGCACATAACGTCTTGCTCCCCCATATCAAAGATCGCTATCTTCCGAACGAACATGATGTGATCCTGCTCTTGCCCCACGCTGGCTACACCGTTGATGCTAAAGAATATATGCCAGGCGAGTATCGAATCCCTCCCAACGGCCCGATTGAGTTCAGGGCACCTGGAAAAGAATTTCGTGCGCTCAAACAACTGCCACAACCATATCAAGTTGCAGACAAGAAGGCCAAGGTTCTCAGCGAAGCGTGCAGGAAGGTGGACCCTCTGTTCAGCAGCTATCAAATTCAGTCGCTGATTGTCGTGCCAAACCACGCCACACTAGTCGGCATGGGCGACGATCACAAGCATCTCGACATCCGGCTGAGGATCGTCAGATTGAGCGATCTCAGGCAAGTAATTCTGAACGACATGAGGGGTTCCCGACTCGGTCAGACCCTCGAGGCGCATGAGCTTGAACTCATATTCACGGCCATAGGAGCCCTTCCGTCCTCTTCGGAAGATGTCGTTGAAGTGTGCGATCTGCGCTTGCTGGAATCTATGGATTGTAATGAGCCCGGATGCCTGGTGCCGATGCATGCGTACAGGGGCGAACATATGGTCGCCGGGGTGCAAACGGAGATCCGTGTGTACCGACGATGGCCGTGGACACCAGTGACCGATCGGTTTATGAAACGCATGGGCAAACGGGTGAAATTGCTATATAACACCTGTCTCGAGAATGTCACTCGTGTGATTCAGACCGCGGACCTGCCAGATGCTTTCATCCTAGCCACAAATTGGTTTGATGGCGAAACGGTAGTCGAACTGGTTCGACGGCGCGGGTCCTTGTCCGCCAGTCTCGCGGCCGGTCTTATTCTGCATCTTGCCCGGACCGTCCAACTTCTTCATGCCAGGAACATCATTCACCTGGATATCAGGCCTGAGCACGTCCGGATCGCACCCCACCTGGAGGACCACGGCGGGGCCAGACACCTACTGGCCGGTTTCACCAATCCGCTGCTTGACGATACACAACTGTCAACGCAGACCTACGCTACCGGGTTCGACGCCTCCTTTTCTGCGCCCGAAATGCAATACCCCCGACATCCTGATCGTGGCAAACCTCAGAACGATGTGTACTCGATCGGCCGACTGCTCGCTTATTGCGTTCTTGGTGAGGAGCAATACCGTCGTGGACTTAGAGATAACGGAGAGCTTGTCTTGCCGGAGGATGTGACGGGGCACGTGCAGGAGTGCATCCGTATGTCCACGGAACTACGTTTTGGAACCCGTATTGCGAGCGTTAAGGAGCTTGCCAAGTATCTTGGCAATGATAAGTGAAAGGTTAATTTGCATGCAACTGATTTATGGCCCACGAGCGATGTCAAGACTCGCGCCGACGTCTCCTGGGCCTGCGAGCTGTCAATGACTGTCTTTCATGTGCTGTCGGGTAATCCACGAGTTGTGGCGGGCAAGTTCCTCTTACTCGGGGCCATTCACACGAACCACCGCGACGTCCGCACTGGAATTCGTAGCAGACCGCGCAGCATCAGATCCTACAAGCAGCGTCTTCATCGTGTGATATCCACGTCAATTCGTCTGAACCAAAGAACCCGGACTCTCGACACCACAACGGCGATGATCTTCAATCGTTGTCACTTCGCCTTCGTATTGTGCCATGGTTCATGCCCGCCTCAACGTGCTTTCACTGGTCGCTGGATGCGCACCCGTCCCTTGGAAGCCTGATACGCAGCGCATAGTCACCAGGGCGGATGCCACTTTGCTTAAGCTCATCTATCTGGGACTGACTGGCCTGCAGCCTGACCAGAACTGATCTGGTAGCATCGCGGCACTTGCCGTCATTGTCCACCAACCAGAGGCGCCAGGGACCTGCAGGTCCGGCCCGCAAAGCCTGTGCGCGCTCATTTTCCGACAAGTAGACAACTACGTGCTCGTCCGTGGGAATGCGTTTAACCTCAACAAGCACCACGTTTGGACGATCCGGCACGATGACATCAAAGCCGACGTCACCCCATGTAGCCGACAGATGTAGCAAGGTGCGTATGGGAGTTTCCTTGCCCCCTGACTCATACTCACGCCTGGCCGTTTCCACCTTTTTCCTTGCTTCGGCCTCCTTCCCTTCCAGATACCCGCCGAGGCAACCGGCAACAGAATGCCAGAAAGAAGCCGCGTCGGCAGCCAACCATGCTATTGCATTTGCGACTGCCTTCTGCAATACCGCCGTTTCGGCTGCCTCACCCCTTTTTGCCTTTCGACGTTGATCATCAATGTACTGCTGTTCGGTCATGGCATCGCGCAGGCTGGGAGGCAGGATCCCATCCTTCCACGGTTCAATTTCAACGAATGCTACCTGGCCTGTTTCCGATGGGACAAGGGGCGGCAATCGGGGTACCTGCAGTTCTCTTTTCACGAACAGAAGAGCACGTTTCCACTTATCCGTGTCACGAGTCACAGGTGCATTCAGGTCCAGGCGCTTGCGCAAGACCTGCATGACATCACAACGAAGATGGCAAAGATGCGCCGACTCATCAGCCGAAGGCTCAGCCCTGATCTTCTTTTCCAGTCCATCGAGCGTGGGTTCGAGCCATTCCGCCTCGCTCAAACCTGCCAGGACATCGGCAAGAAGGTTCTGCCACTCCATGTCAACCTGCCTGCCTAGGACGGCGAGGTGGTAGCCCGCGAAATCCACCAACGGCACCAGGGCCTTAACCTTCGGAGTGCATGCAGCAAGGGCCTGTATTAGTCTGTCCTTCACCACGGTATCCGTCGGGGCCGACGTAGTCTTTAGCCAGTAATCCGGCCTGATAACGGGCCGGACTTTCTGCATGCCCTGATCAGGCGTGCCGAATGCCGACAAGGTCAACCCCACGACAGACAACCATTCATCCTGTTCAGCCGCCGACAGCATGCCAGCGGCAAACAGCATCCTCCATCTACTAACCTCCGTGTCGGTAATCGACCATTTCTTTCTATGCTTGTTAACATGAACTGACACGCCGCTATCCACTCGTCCGGCTTCACTGCTGAATGCGCCGAGAATCGCCTCAAACACATGCACACATCTCTTGTCACGGACGAGTGCATAGGCAAGCGGTTCAGCCGCCTCGACCATCAACGCATGGAGGTCAGTGCCGTCAAAAGCAATTTCCCCTCCTTCCGGGGCATCCACCAGTACAACGTTATTTTGCTGGTCGTGACCTATGGCACCGGTCTTGTCCACAAACGTGAAAGACCGCTGAACGTGCTGCCAGTGAGTGAAAGAGAGAGAGTTCCATCTCGCTGTGATTTCACCGGCAGAAACGGTCACAAGGCCAGAAGCCTCGATTGCCGCAAGCACGTCCGGCAACGCATCCAACACCTTTGCCCGCAACTGTGCCGCCATGGGTGAATCCAGAGAGTTAAGCCTCTCAGGCTTTGCATTGGGTATGAATGTTTCTATATCAAGCAACTTGCCGAGTTCGGCCGATGTGTGCCTGACCACCCAGAGATTGAAGTCTGAGAACGCCCTCAGTGCATAACTGTGCTCCCCATTGTCAAACCAGACACTTTCACCTGATGCAATCCAGCGAAGACTACCTCGCCGGCCGTTGAGCCCATGGTGCCTCGCAAGAACAGGCAAACGATCATCTGAAGGTTTATGCCCGGCTTCAGCGTATGTGCGTATCAGAATGGAGTAGAGCTCTAACAACTCGGCTTCCTTTTCCGTGATAATATCAACATTTTGTCGCAAACGGTGCAGAGCACCTTCCAAGCGGCTATTTCTCGATGCCTTATCATCAACCTTTGTTATGCCCAGATCACTTACCCACTGGGGCGTCTGACCTCTGTGTATCTGCTGCAAGTGGGGTAACATGTCTATGTGCTGATAACCGGCGCCGACTTCCTTCAGCCACACATCATCAGGCGCGAAGGCAGTCCGTGCATCATCAGGCAGGTGCAGATTGCAGCCCATGACTTCAGGTCCGAGCAATGGAATCCAGGTCGATCTCTGTAATGCTCCTGCGAGTTGACGGGTTGACATCACAGTTAAGCCTTCCGGATAACGCACAAGAGGCCCAATGCCGCGTTCCCAACCCCTTATGATCCCGGTGGCTATCGCAGCACGTTTCTCCGGTATGCTTACGGAATGCTCCCAGTCTGAAATTGACAACGTGCGCGCCGACTCACTTACACTAAGAGGCGCACAGGTAATACCCAGAAGCGTACAGGCCTGCCGGGAGGAGACCGCTATTGGCTGCCCTCTGTTGGCAAGAATAGCATCAATCGCACAACAATCAACAATTGGCCAAGGCCATGCTAAAGACAGATCTTTATTGCTCCTGACATCGTCGGGCGGATCGGAAACATCTTTAGCCGGCAGGTATATTCCGCCGCACGTTGGCACATGCAACTTCCTCAACGCAGCAGCAGCATTCCTCATCTCGGGTTCGCTAATCATCCATCCCCATGCGGGACCTGCCCCGGTGGATTCAATCCTCTGCAAGACAGGAGGCAGGCCACCTGCTTCATTTTTCTCTGCCGCAAGGTCCAATGCAGTCACGATGAGTTCATCGCACGATCTCGTTTCCTGCGGGTCCGCCGGCCTGATATTGGCCAGTATTTCCACGCGATTGAAGTCGATGAGGCCAAACGTGCCGGGATTATTCTCCATACCTGAAGGGTGAAACGTTGTGGTCCAGGTGTGCTGCTCCCTGATGACCTTTGGAAGCACAACACCTTCAGATTTTCGCAGGAACACCGTGTCCATGTATGGCCTGCGTCCCTCTCTTTTAACAAGCGGCAGCGCTTCGGTCACTGAGGGGTCGCTATTCTCATCAGCGGATTCTATGATCAGCAACACTCTGGCCCCTGACTCCTGCACCCATTGCCGGAACATTGCGGCAATCTTGGCCCGCGAGCCTGGAACTAACTTGTCGTCGTGCGCAAGCTGGGCCCAGGCCTCCAACGCTTTAAAGAACTCCGTGTATCTTCTTCGCGTCCAACCGGCCTGTGCCGGGTCTGCCGAAAACCCTTCCTTCACTAACTTGATGAAGCGGTCCTTCTTGATTAGTCGCCCGGCGACCATTCGCCTGAGATCGATACAGTTGCAGGACAAAGGGGAAACCAGCCGCCAGAAGTCATTTCGCGACACGACCGCGGGCCGTGTCCACAAATCGTCCACCACGCAATCTGCGGCTTTGTCGAGTAATGATGCGTTGTAGTCCTGAGCAGTCGTGATTCGACCCGGCGTTCCAAACCGCACGTCGGCACGGCTGCTTGTGAGATAGAAGTCGCCATGTATCTGTAAACCATGCCCGGCTGGCCTGTCGGTGGGCAAGTATGACCAGTATAC
>JBAXMA010000024.1:0-17297 GCA_037134535.1 bacterium | reverse complement strand
AAACCGTCCCGGTGAGCCGCGATTATGACGATTGCACCCAATCGCAGATGCGCCCAGTACCCTTCAGCTCAAATTCCCTAACATATCAATCGTAATCGTTCTCAGCGAGGCGGAGTCGAACGGTCCTCGTGTTCGTATTGGCGCCTGTTTCGAGAACAAATGACGACTACGAGTAAGATCCATGAAAATACGTTAGCGAATCTATGAACTGGCGTACCAGAAACCTATCCAATCCCCCCCTACGCTTGGCACAGCACCTGCTACACAAGATACTGAGGTATCGATGGTTGTCTCGGCCTTATTGGATGTTCGGGAGGAGAAAGCTCGAAAGGCTTCACAAAACGGGGACAAACGAAAGTAATTAGAGACGATTTAACTATCTGACAATGTGTGAATTATCAGATCGATAAGAGCATTAATAATGAACGGTCTTGATTTATATTCTCAAGATATATGAATTTTTTGCACGAATGACACGATCATATTGGAATCTTGCGTAAACAAAGAATAATTATAGTAGCCTGCGCAGGAGATACGCATGGGAATTATGGAAGTGCCGCCATCGGTTAAACGGGAAGCCGTTTTGTGCAATCATGATTGCTCATGCGTCACAAATGGTCAGTGTGGTGACAAAGAAATATGCAAGGTCGATTTTGCTGTTGGCAGAAAGATCCTATTCCTTACGAATGAAGAAACAATCTTCTGCCCTTATCGTGTGTCATATGGATCCCGCCAGGCTTGCATCTGCCCGGTTCATTGCTATATCGAAGGAAAGGGTCTCTATAAGAGCGAAACGACAGAGAAAACACCAGTCGCTCTATAAAATTGATCCACCTGATCGCTATCAGCCCGTTTGCACCGTAATTGAATGCTGTTTATGGTCGAAAGTCTAAGTGATCTTCTTCGATGCCGGGTAGCAGCATCTGCCTGTGACTGACACTTTGCAGAGTCGCAGCAGCCAGCTTTCCATGTCCGTCTGTCCTCCGCTCTCTCATTCTCGTCCAGACCCCGACCAGCATCTTCAAGATATTTCGCATGCTCGTACCCTCCTCATTCTGCTGCTGCTAATTCTCGCCTTCTCCTACGCTCTTTTTCTCGTAAACGTATCACACGGGGTAGGACAAATAGTGTCCGAGCATCGAAATAATCTATAAATCACAGCCTGGTGCTGAAGACAAAAAAAAGAGAGAGTCACATTTCTGTGACTCTCTCTAGTTATACTAACTTACCCTGAACCGGGCCCGCACTGCGAACTCTGCTCAGGTACGGTACTTCTTAGTACCTGTCGCGTCCGCCGCGATTGCCGCCGCCGCCGCCGCCACCACTGCGACTTTCCTTCGGCTTGGCTTCGTTAACCTTGAGCGCGCGGCCGTTGCTGTCCTTGCCGTCCAACGCTGCCATGGCTGCTCTGGCTTCTGCCTCGGAGCTCATCTCGACGAAACCGAAGCCCTTGCTACGGCCGCTGTCACGATCCATGATGACTTCAGCGCTTACAACCGAACCATGCGCCTTGAACATATCGTTCAACTGCGAATTGTCCACATCGTAACTCAGATTACCGACATACAGTTTATTACCCATCTTGACTCCCTTACCTTACTGTTCCGACCCGCATTTTACTTTCCAGATCTCGAAAGAGGCCACTATTTTGGCCCAAAAACGTGGATTTTCGATCCGGAAATGAACTTGCGGGGACGTCATACTTCCGCAAAGTTGCATTCTTTCACACCCATCCACTAGCAGTACTGTACCACATTCTGGGGAAATGCAAAGAGAAAGTAGTCAGAATCTTCGGGGGCCGAAAACTAGCTAAAACCGGCTAATCTGGGGGCTTTTCAATAAGTATGACGCGTAAACATCAACGAATACCCTATATTCACAGGAAGAGGTCAGATGCTATGAAGCAATTTTCGGCGCGGGTGGCACCGCGTCCTCCCGCTTATGCCGGGCGGAGCTACGCCGTTTCCGGCGAGTCTTCTTCGGGCTCTCAGGTTCAGCGGCTACCACCGGTGCTTCCACTGCTGCCGGAGCCTTCTTGCCTTGAATCTCATATAGGAAACGCGACGGAATGGTAGCTGCCCGCTGTCCATAGCGGGCACGACTGCCTGTATACGTCAATGTGAGATGACGGCGCGCTCTCGTAATCCCCACATAAGCCAGGCGTCGCTCCTCCTCAATGCCACCCTCCTGGACGGACTTGGCGTGAGGAAGCAGTCCTTCTTCCATTCCCACGAGGTAAACGTCGCCAAACTCCAGACCTTTGGCTGAATGCAGAGTCATCAGTGTCACCCTGTCCGGTCGAGCCTCCGCCTCGTCCTTCGTCTCCTCATTGGCGGAGAGCATCAGGTCTTCCAGAAAACTCGTCAGATTTGCCTTCTTACGCTGCCGGACGTGTATTTCAACCATGTTCATGATCTCGTTGATGGCGTCCCAGCGTACAGTGCGTGTTTTCTCGTCAGGATAGCAGCGAACAATCTCCTCACCATACTTCACATCGCTGAGGAGACGTTTTACCAGTTCCACTAGTTGTGGGCCGGTCGTCAGATGGCGGAGACTTTCAAGTGTGCCCAGAAATTGCTTCACGGCTGCGACCGAACCGGACGGCATATCCGGGAACTCTGCACCGCGCAGGAATACGTCGGCCAGCGGAAGTCCCTTCTGCGCCGCAATACCAAGGGCCTTTTCAACGCTAGTGGCTCCCACACCCCTCGGAGGCGTATTGATCACGCGCAGAAGCGAAAGTTCATCCGCCGGATTAGCGATCAAACGCAGGTACGCAAGTACGTCCCGGACTTCCTTGCGATCAAAGAACGACAGTCCACCGACCAGATTGTAGGGAACATTCTTCTGCCGGAGCTGCAGCTCGAACAACCGTGGCTGCACCTGTGTACGGAACAGAATGGCAAACTCACCCAGAGCGCACTTCGTCGCCTTGACACGCTTCAGAAGGTCCTCAACCACGAACAGTGATTCCATTTCCTCGTCAGTGGTCCTCATGATCCGTATTGGCGCTCCGCTTCCGGTCGCCGAACGCAGACTTTTTTCATGCCGCGACCCGTTATTCCTGATCACCTGGTTTGCACCTTCAATGATCTCACTCGTAGACCGGTAGTTTGTTTCGAGGCGCACTACAACGGCCTTAGGGAAGTCTTTTTCGAAATTAAGGATTTTCGACACATCGGCGCCCCGCCATCCGTATATGGATTGATCGTCATCGCCAACAACGCAGACATTCCGGTGTTCCCCGCCAATCTGCTTCACAATCTCATATTGCGGGCCATTGGTATCCTGGTATTCGTCGATCAGCAGATGCTGGTACCGATTCCGGAACCATTCAAGCATCTTTGGATCTTCGAGCAGCTTGACCATGTATAGCAACAGATCGTCAAAGTCCAGTACGCCGCTTGCATGCAATCCGCGGTCATACTGCGCATACACGCGGCCAATGATGTCCTCCCAATCGTCGCTCGATCCAATTAGTTTATCTGCCTTTATCAGGCGATTTTTCAGCAACGATACACGGGAGAGGCACACCCTCGGCTGAATCGTCTCTTCAGAAATCCGCAGTTGGCGCATTGCCTGCTTTATCGCCACCAGTTGATCATCTGCATCACAAATACCGAAGTTCTTCCGGATTCCCGCCTTGTCTGCAAATTGCCGCAGTGCCCTTACGCAGAAAGAGTGAAACGTGCCGACTGTGAGGCCTTCGAATGCCGCACGCGGAACAAGGCTCCCGATGCGCTCCTTCATTTCACCTGCAGCCTTGTTGGTGAACGTCATTGCCAGCATCGAGGTCGATGGCACACCCTTTGCGATCATGAGTGCGATACGATGAGTTATGACCCTGGTTTTACCGGTCCCGGCTCCCGCCAGGACCAGTAAAGGGCCCTTAACAGTTGTCACCGCCACTCGCTGTTCCGCATTGAGTCCTTCAAGAAATTTATTATTCAGGGTTACCGATCCGCTCCTTTCGAAATGGAAGTCAGATTCCAGACCCTGGGGACATCACCGACTGCGCCTGCGAGATGTTCGCTCCTGTCGCCGGGGTCGATGGCGATGCGCCCTCAATCAAGCCCCGGTTCTTTATGAACATTGCGCAGCCCAGTCCGAGGAAGACAAGTTCCACCAACGCTACAATCACCATCCACTTCAACACAGGTGAATCACCCATGCCGTAGGAGTGCATGCCGGTCGAAAGAACAAAGTTCACGCCAAGATAGGTCATGATGATGGTCTGAAAGGCAGCCACGCTTATGGCTGCCACCATGAACCGGCCGATCAGCCCCGCCACTTTGGCGTGTAGAATCGCCATATAACAGAGGAACGCCACGAGTGACCAGACCTCCTTAGGATCCCAACCCCAATATCGTCCCCATGACGAGGCCGCCCACATCGAGCCAGTGAGAATGCCAATGACCAGAAGAATAGAGCCAATAAATATATACCAATAGAGCAAGTCGTATAAGCCGGCAAGAACCTCACTCCGCCGCGGGGCGAAAATGGTGACACCGATCTGCATATGAGCAACGACAAGCCCCAAAGCCAACACCGCATAACCTACCATGATGATGGGAACGTGAATAGCAAGCCATGGCGTGCCGGCCAGTACCGGCGCAATCGGGTGTATAAACCTGTCAATTGGGAGCAGGTCAATGAGCAGCAACGTAATCACCGACATTGCTGCAGCATTCAGAACCACCACCCTGTTGCGAAGCACCGCATAGGCTATTACTGCGAACAATCCGACGCCCCAGGACAGAAAAAGCATCGACTCATACATATTGGCCGCCGGAATGCGGCCGCCTGCCTCCCATCGCAACATGATTCCGTAGCTCATCATTGCAAAGCCGGCAAAAAGAAGACTGAAGGCTACGCCGTCAAGCAGTCTGCTCCGCCTCGCCCATGCCGCTATTGATACCACCAGCGAAAAGAGGAGGATAATCCAGGAGAGCCGGACCGGGTTAAGCTTGTTATATAGTATTTCCTGATCGATCTGCTCTGCCGAAGACCATCCTTTGAGCCGTGGTCCGGCCATCAGCATAATAACATCCTCCAGTGACAGACTCTCCGGCACAGTCCACTGCGCGTACAGGTCCTCCGGACGGGGCAACGGAAACAAAGCCCTGCGATTCAAAAAAGACTGGAGTTTCATGAGCCTGGCTTCCATCTTCTCGGCCGCCTTCAGCACGCCCTGTGGCGCCTGACCGGCGACCCCACCCTCCGCACTGTGCACCGACTCCATAAGTTCTGTGGCGCGCGGATTGGAAACTATCTCATCAAAGGAGACGTATGATGTTCCGGCAGGGAGACCGATTTGCTCAGCCAGTTCACTACTGCCAACCTTGACAACTGGCATTGCCCGGGCTGATTTCGAGTCGAAAATCCAGCTCGCAACTGTGAGTACCGGATCTTCTCCCTTCCATGAATACTCACCAGTGACATTCCATATGGCCTCACGAGCCAGCGTATCAAACGGCATGACGCGGCCATCGTTCTGAACCGGGAGCCGGCGAAGCGTATCCGCAGTGGAGGCCCCAAGGGTGGATCCGGCGGCGGCCATGAGCAGCAGCAGTGCGGTTACGGTCTTAATGGCGGCGCCTGCCGCACGGATATTTCCGCGGCTGACAACCTGAGCCCTTTTTCGCCCTATGCGTGTTAGAAGCACAGCGATCATGCCAAGAACAAGCGTGATGTAACCAGCAAAGACAATATTCTGGCCGGGATCCTTAGCTACCTGCAGCACTGTTGCTTCATGACCATCTCTCTGCTCGTAGCTCGACTGAAAAAGCGAATACCCTCGATGATGCAGCTCGTTATTCATCCAGATCCGCTTATCGAAGACAGTCCCCGTATCGAGATCGGTAACCTTCACAATGCTCAGGAAGCCCGACGGCCGCATTGTCCCCTGATAGGTCTCCAGCACAAAGTCCTGCAATGTCACAGAGAAAGGCAGATCGATGTGTTTCGAATGATCAGGTCCGGTCATGCAACTGCTGCTTTCTCCCTCCCACAGGTGAAGCGTTCCTTCAACCTTAAAGAGCGATGTCAACACCGCTCCGGCAAAGATGAGCAAAATGGAAGCGTGGAGCAGAAGGTACCCGATTCGCTTCCTTCCCCATGGAAAAAGGCTGGCAATTGACATAGCCAGGTTCGCTGCGACAAGTCCCTGCAATCCTATAAACCACCACGCATAATACACATAGCGTCCAGCTATATCCGCACCGGCCAGCGATTCAATAATTGTTCCAACCGCAAGCGCAATAAGCAGCAGCACAATGAGTATCACGGCCAGCTTCAACGACGAAACAAAACCAAAAACCCTATTCATAATGCCTTCCTTGCCACGGTTCTCCAATACACGAGCATGACGATACGTGTTTCAGGAGCGACTTGCGAGAACATTAGCGCATAACGGGTTCAGAACCAGTCCGCTTGCCAAGCACGACCTTGATCTTGAGTCTCTGCTTGTCCCGCACAAGGTCCACAGTGACTTCATCGCCAGGTTCATGGCTCTGGATAAGGTCAAATAGGTCGTTGGTCGTTGCGGAGGGCTTGTCATCGAGGGCCAGAATCACGTCGCCAACCTTAATTCCGGCAGTCACCGCAACAGACTCCGGAACAACCTGCTGAACAAGCACTCCATCGAGGCCTTCAACTCTGTAATCCTGCATGAGGATGCCGAGAAGCGGTGCACTCTTCTCCGCAGGCGGATCCCCGCCGAGAAGAAACATAAGCTCAGCCTCTGGCGGCAGCAGGACCTTGCTGTCAGCCTTGGACAGGATCTCGTCCGCTCTCGCCCTTATTTCCGGATCGGCACTCGTCAGAGCTTCTGCCAGAACCTGCTGGGAGCCGGGCAGTCGCGCGGCTAGTTCTTTGCTGGCCGCCACCCGTTTCTTGAAGCTGTTATCGCCAAGTTGCTTCGCCAAAGCCTGCAGCCGCACTTCTTCTTTCCTGTCTTCAGCACTATTCAGCACTCTCTCCAGTTGAAAAGAATAGAGCCTCTCGCCACTGCGGAAAGGACGGCGCACAAAGACCGGCTCGACATACAGTTGCGAGTTCTCAACCACGGCAATAACGATCGCAACGCAATCAGTCCCGCGGCGAGCCAGAAGTAATTCGCCATTTCTCGGGCGGTTTCTGCCCGGAATGGTACAGGGATACCGTGGATGATCTGGTGAAGACTGCCGGGCGCCATACTCCACCTGCCCGTTGATGATCACTATGTTTCCAGTCAGATCCGAAAGCATGACTACCCGGCCAACCGCATTACTGCCTACTCTTAACGCGTAGGCAGGCTTCTCATTACACCACACTGAACCATGGACCAGTAGAAGGACTAAAACAGCAAATACACAAACCTTGCTTCTTCTCATACGCGTTATTCTAGCTGGAACGGGACTAAAATCAAGTCGCCAAACGGGACAACAAAACCTCTCGAGCATGACTGCGTCAGGAAATCGGTCCACGGGGAGGGTTTGCCCCATAGCTATCAAGCTGAGGACCACACAGCGCAAATCTGCTAACTTATCAATCGTTCTCGTTCTCAGCAAGGCGGTGCCGAGCGGTCCTCGTCCTCGAATTGGTGCCTGTTTCGAGGACTAAGGACGACGACGAGTACGATCATGGAAATACCTTAGCTTGTTAGCTATGCGGTTCGCCCTACCACGCCATGAGTCTGTTTCTTGCGTCAGCACTGTCTGTGTAATCTGCGAAATCAGTGGACCAGTTGTCCGACCTGCTGAATCGTCACGGCCGTCGCTTGAACTTCCTCATTTCTATTAACCCGTCGTTGACTTCATCCCTAGGCAGGTTGCCGGCAGAAAGAACAGCATCATCCTGCTGCTGCAGCCGCTCATACAACTCTATGCCCATGTCAACAATGCCCGGATTCTCAGGTTCATCTTCCAACATAGCATACAGACAGTCTTCTGCCCTGGCATACTGTCCAGTCTGCTCGTAGTAGAGCATCAAAGCAGTCTGCGTTTCGGCAGGAAGCCCTTTCTCCCTGGCGACAGAAACAAGATCTTCAATGGCCGGGGCGAACTCGGGCAGAACGACTCCGTCTCTCCGCGGCAGGACTTCGAGCAGGATATGCAGTGCCTGGAGATAGGCAACACGACTCTCTGCCGGACGATTCTCAGCGGCATGGGCAATGCCCGCCTGCTGTAGAAGCGTAACGAGTAACGTGCATCTGGCTCTGCACTCAGCAGGATCATGACCATCAAGGAGAATTGCCAGCAATTGACCCGGAGAAAGACGGATAACCGATCCGATATTCAGACTCAGCAGCTGCATTGACGCCTGATCGATCGTCTGCAAAGCATTCCGGTATTCCCTGGCATGGTTCTGTCCCACAATGCGAGCCACCATCTGCGCATACTTCCTGACCAACCGCAGAATGTAGTCTTCACGTATCATGTTTGTGTGTAAGTGTTCAGTGTTCTGGAAGGAGATGCAAGCACTTGTTTCTATTGAACACCCGCTCTACGAAAGATCAGGACTCTACAAAAAGATCGATCTGTGCCCCTATTCACTGTTATCATGCGGGACGTGAAACCAATTGTCATCGGCATTACTCCGACTGCGCTTACCCTGGAAGGTCCCAACGGGCACGGCGGATTCTGCGGCATGCCTTACTCACAATCTATTCACCTGGCGGGCGGGGTCGCCGTTGTGCTGCCTTTGACAAATGACCTGGCAATGCTCAAGCCATTCTTCAGCATCTGTAACGGTTTTCTACTGAGCGGTGGCGCTGATCTCGCAGAGTCATCTGGTGCCTACGGACGCAACCTTACGCCGACAGAACAGCAGACAATGTCGAACACGGATACTATACGTGACGAAATGGAGATATTCCTTGCGGCCGAGATTGTCAGGCGTGATATCCCGGTGCTTGGAATCTGCCGCGGGCTTCAGGTGATGAATACGGCTCTGGGCGGAACCCTTTTACCGCACATTCCAAACCACCGTGACGTAACTCACGGCATCACGTGGACTCACGAGCGCCAGCTATGCACAACCCGGCGGGTAAACTCAAGGCACCATCAGGCCATTGACTGTCTGGCACCATCGCTGGAAGTGGCGGCCAGGTCCGATGACGGGATTATCGAGGCGGCCGTGATGCCCGGGATGCGATTCTTTGCCGGCGTCCAGTTCCACCCGGAACAAATGCCACGGGCACGTGATTTATTCAAACAACTGGTGTCTGCGGCAGAGGCACGGCGCACCCTTTGAGTCGGACGATCAGCCATAGAGAGGCCTGCGCGAGTACGAGGACGGATTACAGATATGACCGATGTTGCGATCACCCAGCCATCTGTGTTATCAATGCCTGCGGTTTCTCCGGTTAACCTGGGCGGTTTACAGACAACTTATTAAACATGATTAAATCCAGCTCCATTTTGTACGTTGAACTCAAGACCGGCCACAAGAACAATGGTCCGGCGTGGATCGGTCGGGCCCGTTACTCAAAGTCCGGCAGATCGATTTACTTTGACGGCAAGGTATTTAAGAGCGCAAAAAGCGAGACTGCGGCCGGAAACTATTATGAAATACGTACCGGCAACGAATACTGGATTTCCGCAGCGAAGAAGAACCGGCAGGACCGGCACTGGGAAGGATCAGGCAAGATCTCAGTCGATCGTGCTGTTCTTAAGGATTATCTCGCTAAAACAGGGCTGGATTCCCTGCCGGAAATGCAATACCAGCTCGTCGATCTCAATAATACTGACATTCGCGGCAAGGTCACTGAACTGAAACAACCCATGGCCGAGAAACAGTAAGATGATTTCCGTCGCGGGTGACATCCGCACATTTGTTCAATTATTTCACAGTTTCTGAGCCGTTGCGGTAAATCATTTTGCGAGAACCTCATCAGGCAACATTGCCAGGCGCAACTTCGCGAACTGATGCTTGATGCCGCTGTCCTTCGTAATCTCCCACAGCGAGGTCTTCATCTGCCGCAGTGCAAACACTGAAGCAATCCACCCCTGTGTCCAGCCGCTTTCAGTGGCCCAGACACCCCACCCCAAGTCTGCGTTAGAACCCCAATAATCCCATTTCTTGAAATCGAATCCGCGGAACCATGCACCATCCAGTTCCGAAGGACGATCACTGCGCACCTGGATACGCACAAGAAAGTCAGCCATACGATCCTCTGCCGCCTTTATCTGTTTGTCTCCGGTGACTTCCGCAGCTTCATGAAGCGCAAGGAACGCGAAGTTCATGGTATAAAGCATATCCGCACACTTATCTTCCGGGGAAAAAACCAGCGACGCCTCACGGGTACCGTACTCCTCATTGGATTGCTCTCCGGCTATAACCGATTCTCCCATCGCCCCGCACTGATCCTGACTATCAATTACTTTTTGCGCAATCTTCCTGAGCCACGCCCTGTGCTCCGGCGTATCAGACACCCTGACCAGCCACGCTAGCGGCAGCAGCATCCTCGCATACTCCGACGGCTTACGGCCGCACTCATATTCCCATTTATCAGGGAAAAGCCCCATCATATGACTGATCCCTCCATGTGTGCGCGCCAAAAGCGGTTCGAACTTTGTTTTGTCATAGAGCCATAGATTGACCGCCCATAAATAAGCCTGATAATGAGGCGAATGCCGCTTCCATCCGCCCCATTTGCCGTCCGACTTTTCCCAATACCAGCGCCATCCGTTCTTCTGAAGGTCCGGCTCTTCAATCCGCGCATTTCGGAATCCCTGAGGACAAGACGTCCTGAAATTGGCAAGGGCACAACGTACAATAGCTGCATCCCAGCAATCGATGCCAATAGCGCCCGAGGCCGCGATCATGCCCAGCAACGCTCTTGCATTGTCATCGCCGTAGTACACACCTGCTCCCTGTGGACGTGTATCCCAACCCAGCAGGCCATATGACGGACTTTCCGGATTTGCTCTCGGTCCCTGCTGTAGCGGTGATTTGTTCAGGACAAAGTCGAGTAGATTGGATGCGATCAGCATACTGCCCTGATCCTTCTCCATCTTCCCCTTCAAAGCGAATGCCATTGCTGACTCGCAGCAGCAGTCCGCCCGGACAAACCAGCGGACTGGCTGATTGCCCTGCCAGTCGATCCTGGAACTATAAGCCTCTGTAATTCCAAATAACCCGTCGCCGAGCGGCATCAACGGGCCAGGCCCGGGCTGAGTGCCATCATCAGTGGTATTTTCCTGGGCCCGCGCCATCAGCGGAAGATAGTCGGCGTGCATCAACATACGCCCCTTGATGTACCAGTCGACACCACGCGTAACTGCCAGGCGTTCTGCATCTGACGGCAACCGTTCATCCCTGCCGTAACATGGCCGCACTAACGGTTTGACCCTGATCTCCGGCAGTTCTGTCCCGGGATATGTCCACTTGAGAATCTTTGTCCAGACAGCGGGCCAGACATCAGTCGGCGCATATCTGGCTGTTACGAACTGGCTCAGCTTGGTAGTTGCCGCAAGGATTCCACCACGCGGATGTTCAAAAAGGATGGGCCATACACTCTTGTCCGGTACACCAAAGACCGCCGTGTCGTAACCAGCTACACGGGCCACAACGAGATGCGGCGACATGGCTTCAGTCTGAATGAAACGGCAGTCGTGGATCATCAGGATGCGCAATCTTTTCAAGTCAGGCCCGAACGCGTCACTGGCCACCACGGTGCGTTCCCATCCAATCTTTCTTGTCTCTCCGAGCCTCATATCCGGCAGGCTGGAAGGATACTCCACATACAGCCGCAGCTTCTTGACTGCAGCAACATCATAAAGAGCAGCATCGATCCCGGTCCTGCTGTCCGGGTAACCATCGGCGAGCAACAGGACCCCTGTCCCCTGCGGGGCTCTATCTATGGCCTCAGCAGGAGTATTGTACCGGACCATCTCAGCTGTGGTTGCCTTGAGATACCGGTACAGATCATTCCCTTCATTGCAGGAGAGAATTATTCTTCCGGCAGAGTGATCAGCACTCACCGCAGATACAGAAGATGCCGCCATCACAACTATACTCCATATTGTTCCTGTTCGCATCAGCTCCATTTATCGCGGTCATGCTCCAATTGGAGTCCACACATCAAGTATATTCACAGTCAGCAAAAGTTCTTCAGCAGGCATTAGTCACTGCACCGGAAAAAGAACTTTATCTCAATCCAGGTCGTAACTCCACTATCTTTCTGACGCAGCCAGATGCAGCGTCAATTTTAGGCATGAACAGGATGCACGACAGCCATCGGTCACCCATCAAAACGTAATCAGGACTCTATCTATCAAATCTCTATCTATCAAATTGCTTTCCTGCCCAGGTCAGGCTAATCTTCTCCCGTGAAACCGCAATCCACCAACCAGAATCGTTCACAAACCGGTCTTAGGCCGCAGGTTCAATTCATTCTTTTCCTCAGTTTTCTGACTCTCGGAATCTCGTCTTTCGCCGCGATATCCAATCAGACTGCTAACACCACCAATGCCTTTGCGTGGGATTATGCACAGTTCGCTCTGCCGTCAGGGGCAAAGGAAAGTCTGTGGCGAAATGCGCTTGCAGAGCGTATCGGTGGCACAATGGAGTTTAAGACACCGGCCGGACGCATAGATGTCATGACCACGAACGAGGTTATTGAAATCGATCGTCCGAACAAGTGGAAAGAGGGCATGGGCCAGGCTCTTGCCTATGCCGGGGCAACCGGCAGGAAACCGGTTCTCGCACTGATGTCCTACAGCCAGGGACCTGAAGATCTGCAGGCCAAATCCAAGGTCACTTTTGACCTTGCGGCGAAGGAATGTGCCCGTCACGGCGTCCGCCTTCTTATTGTGTTCCCCAGCCTCCCGGAAGTCCCTCATCCGGCAACTAAACGAATAGAGCGGAAATAGCAGTGGTCATAGTGTCTTAGCGGGATATGCATTTGTCAAAAAGGAGATTATGTCGAATTCAATGGCAACTGATTCAGAGTGGAAACTTCGCGTCGCGGCATCGCCACTTGAGGGACATGGCGTTTTTGCCATGCAGCGCATCCCCGCCGGCGCACTGGTCACAAGATGCCGAGGCGAGCTCAAGACCATTGAGCAGATCGATCCCGATGCGCGGGTGATGCAGATCGGCCACGACACGTATCTTGCGGAGGATTCACATAACCCCAGCGTTGACGATTTCATTAACCACAGTTGCGAGCCCAATCTCGGCTTCCTCGACGGAACGCCGGCTCACTACGCGCTTCGCGACATCGAACCTGGCGAGGAATTGTGCTTTGATTACAGCACATGCATGAATGAAGCCGGGTGGGCGATCCCATGCCTCTGTGAATCCTCAACCTGCCGCGGGACCATCACCAGCTACTGCGACCTGCCATCGCACGTAAAGACCCGCATCAATCCCAACGTTCTCCAGTATTTACGCCGGGAATAATTATCATGTCCGACCTTCTCTCGCCTATTCACAAGACTTCCTCGAAAATCCTTACCGACATCATTGACGGACAACGAAGCACTGCTCGCCAGTGTGGATACAGGAAAGAAGTATCTGCCGAAGCTCTGCGAACGTAACAACTCGTTACCTGTGCAAACCATTTCTGAGCATAGTGTCACACCTGTATCACCCTGATACACATTATCGTAAATACACCGGCGAGCAATCCGGACATATGTAGTGAATTTGCCCTGAAATGCGGGTGAATTAGCACATGATTTGCCAGTTAGAAGACAAAACCCTGTCAATAAGCGCTCATTGGCACGGCTAATGCGACGTATTTGACAAACCGTTTAAGGGGGAAAGAATCTTTGAATACCAATGAAGAACGGTATGTATTGAATAAGTGGCTTGCCGCAAAAGCCAAGGTTGAATTGTTGCTCAACGGTTCTGACGATATCCTGCTGAAGAAAGCAGAGAAAGACATGAATACTGCTAAAGAACTATTGATTCACTCGGTGTTGCTGAAAGCATGGTCACCGTTACGAAGATTTCGAACCTCGGGCAATCTCGTCCAGCAAGTGGAAACGCGCACGACTGCAAGTCACCTGTTCAACAGTCGAAGCAGGAGCTACAATTACAAGATCCCATGCACTACTCAGAAGCTTTTGCTTCCTCGGATGCAGTCAAGGCGACCTGCCTCTTGTCGACGGCACCTGCCACCATACACGAGACGGTTCACTGAACCTTCTTGAAGCTCTGACGCTATGATGTATAGTAGGCAAGTTTCACGTGCTGGTTGGGAGCCGTCGCAATATGTTCGCATAGCCATCACAAGACCGCTTGATTTATGAGTGAGCAACAACCAAACAATCCACTGCACGGCATCACCCTTGAACAGATCCTGACCAGCTTGGTTGAACAGTATGGCTGGAACGAGTTGAGCAAACGCATACGCATTCGGTGTTTCAGCAGTGATCCGTCGATAAACTCCAGCCTCACATTCTTGCGTAAGACCCCATGGGCGCGAAAAAAGGTCGAGGATCTATACATGGCGCGCAGAACGTAACTCAGCGGGACAGTCACCGGCTCCCCCTCGGGTAGCGCATTAGTAAATAATGCAACATTATTAGCCAAGGTTACAAGGTTACAGAGCGGCGGGAAGGCGGGAAAACCGAACAGTCAACGCCGACCTTCAGCATCGAATGCTAGCAGGTGGCGTCCGGCGTCCCTGCCGGACGCTTCTTTACTGCGCCAGCGACACAGCCGCCAGGAACGGCGGCCGCCACCTTGGGATTGCACTCTCATGGTTAGGCTATTGACGTGCTCTCACACACAACCTATTCTTGAACCCATGAGCGATCCACAAACCAATCAGCAGGCTACGGTCATAGTAAGCACCTATGACGCACCTGAAAGTCTCTGTATGGTGTTGATCGCACTCCGACGCCAGACCGTGCTCCCCGCAGAGGTTCTAGTGGCCGACGATGGTTCCCCGGCCTCCACCCGCGACGCCCTGTCCCGAATTTCAAGGGAATTGCCATTCAAACTTGTGCATGTTCATCAGCCCCACGCTGAATTCCGGCTGGCACGCAGTCGCAACAACGCGATCTTTCGGGCCACCGGTCAGTTCATCATGTTCCTGGATCAGGATACACTCCCGCACCAAACGTGGTTAGAGCAATATCTGTTGCATCTCCAGCCCGGCCGGGTCTGTACTGGTTACGTATTGCGACTTACTGAGCAGGACGGCGCCAGACTGAACTCCGCGGCCGTTGAATCGGGCACATTTGAGCAATGGCATTCACCTCAGGATTACAGTCGTCTCGACAGCCTTCAAAGGAAGTATCGTTTCTACGCCGCATGCCGGCGGCTTGGTTTCGGCATTAAGGGCCGTCCGGCTATTGCCTTCGGCAATGCCGCGACATCTCGAGAGGACCTGATCAAGGTTAACGGATTCGACGAAGAATATATTGGCTGGGGACAGGAAGACGACGATCTTGGCTGGCGGCTCTACTTCGCAGGGGTCAGGCCCGTCCCGCTCGTCAACCGCGCACTCGTCAGCCACATACACCATCCGCCAAGGCATGGCACCTGGCAGAATGGTCACAACATTGAACGCTATCGCAAACCGCGAACGTCCGCACAGTGCACAGCGGGCCTGTCAGCTCATCCCCATCAAGATGTGACAGTGACGGTGCTGTGACGGTGCATAGAATGCAATCATCGAACATCCGCCGCCAAACTTGGTCATGTTGAATGTTCGATGTTCGATTGCTCCCCTAATCCCGTTACTGCAAGCGTCACAGGGATCAGACAGAGCAGCATGAGCTTCACAATATTGTCCGGGTAGTCGGCAAGTCCGTAGAAGTGAATAAAAATCAGGAGGACGGCAATCAAACCGGGCAAAAGTTTCTTTTCCACGGTGCACTGCGTGGACAAGTAGTACAAAAGCCTCATCATCAGCAAGACCCAGGCGGAGGCATAGAGGAGCACTCCGGCCCAGCCGTGCTGGAATAATGCGAAAAGCCAATATTCATGGGTGTGATGGAATTTGAATGGTGACGCGGGCGGATTCGATGAATGATATACTTTTTCAAACACCTTTTTCCCGAAGCCATACCCGAGCACAGGCCGCTCTTTCGCCAGTTCCCATGACTGCATCCAGACCTTATCCCGGTCGCAGAGTCCTTTCATGCTCACCTTGTCAAAGAATCGCTGGTTGAATATCAGGATGAGTCCGGCGGCAATAACAGGCACCAGCACCCACAAAAGTTTTCTGCGCCAGCCCGGCAGGAGGAGCAAACCGGCTGCGCCGATAGCAACTACAAACGCTATCTGCGGGCCTCTTGAAGCGATCACAATTTTGTAGGCAATGTCAACGGCCATTCCCAGCAGGCAAATGCCAAGCCGCATCTGGTCATTCCGCCACTTCCAGGCAAAGTAGGCCAGGACAAAGAATGCCGCTCCGGCAGCCATGCTTGCGACATTGGAATGATTGAGGATGAATGGCTCGAATGCGTGGGCTTTGGCAATAGCGTCCGGCCCCAGCACATGCACCAATCTGATCAAATCGTAGCCCAGTATAAAGGTCAATCCTACCGCGCTGTAGAAAAGAACAGTTTCAAGTTTGGAACGGGTGCAAAACACAATGGGAATCAGAAACACGAGCGCCAGTTCGGGCAGCATCTTTACAAAGTCCCGCGCGGAAAGAGTCAAAGATGTACTCAATGGCAGGGTTACGATAATAAAAGTCAACAGAATGACAAAAGCTATGCCAGCGCGATTGAACCACACACGTATGCCTTGCCGTGCATGAAATATCGAGTATACAAAGACCCCGAAAATCATCACCTCGCAAACTGCCTGCGATTGAAACTTCCAGAATAGAATCGCCAGTAATGTGAACAGTGGTGCCCGCACCAAAATGGACCACGGCATATCGTAAAGCCATCTCTTCACCTGATCAGAAAGATCCACTTATTAGGCCTCCGGCAACGCTGTTGTTGGCGGATACTAGCCGCCCCCCCATCTATATGTCGAGAGATACTTAAGTTTTATCGTGACACCAGCCCTTCATTACGGCTACATTGCGTCCGCATTTGTCTCAGGATACTTCCATGAGGCTGTAGTGCTAAGAATTTATCGGGGCGTAGCGCAGCCTGGTAGCGCGCTTGGTTCGGGACCAAGAAGTCGAGGGTTCAAATCCCTCCGCCCCGACCACTTCTTTCATTGCACAGCATCAAATCTATGCCTGCAAACATTGATTGAAGTGAGTGTCGGCTCCTTCAGCACCATCGAAATTCGCGCTGCTTCAATCCACCGAAATCGTCCGAGAGACTTACCACAGTTTTTACCACAGTTTGCCACAGTTACCACAGTCGGAAGCCCTTTGATCTGTTCAGCAC
>JBAXMA010000023.1:0-17545 GCA_037134535.1 bacterium | reverse complement strand
CGACTGCTGAACTTGCAGCGCACGACCTTGATTGAAAAATTAAACAAGTACGATTTGCGCCAAGGCAACGTGCTCAATTCAGCGCTCTGAATTTTTCTTCAAGACGGCTTGCTGCCGAACACGCCACCGGCCCCACTGGGCGCCGCGTCTGGCGATTGAACCCTTGGATATTGCACCATGCGCTCACGCTGTTTGACTGCGTTGGCTGCAGCTGCATTGGCGGCTGCCGTTGCGGCTGCATCCTTCTTGGTGGTGGCCCCTATCAGTGAATTGAGCATGATAGCCACCTCGCCTGCATCGGCAAATTCCATTCTGTAGACTCTTACAAGTACGTCGGGGATGAATTTGATATCCTTGTCCAGCGCCTTGACCACATCTTCGAAGAACTTCATGTTGGACGGAAGAGTGATGAAGATCAGGATCCCGGTCCGGTCATCGGCGACAATTTTGACCTTGCCGCGGACCATGCCCTTTTCGACATCGCCTTCAAAGGTTGTAGCGCTTTCGCCCGGCATTGGCGGTGCGGTCGGTCGGGCCCTGATCACTCCCGGCACCATGATTGGCGGTCCGGCGACAGCAGGCCTGGCAGTAGGGGCGGCTTGTACCTTGTCTGTCAGATCCCTGATGAGGTCGTCCAGCTTTGTCTTAACCTCGGAAGCTTTCATAAACCGGACGGGCAGGATGAAAAACTGTTCCTTCGTTTCGATTGGCTGATCGATGCGATCAAGCATCTCGAGAATACGGTTCACATTGACCACGGAGTCAGTAAGGAGTACGCCATTGATCCGCTCAAGTGGCTGAATCTTTCCGTTCTGGCTCTTCAATGCGTCAATAACCTTGCTTGCTTCCGTTATCTCCATATTCTTGAAAGATATTACACGGCTGATTACAGTATCGGAGTCCGGCATCGGTTCATTCGGTGCGGTCATTTGCGTCTCCATGCCCGACGGGCGTGCAGCGTCTATACCGACGACCTTGATAAACTTCTTGCCATAGGGCACCAGGGCTATCTGGTTGTAGGTCAGCATGATTACAATGCCTTCCATGTACTGCTTCTTGGTAAGTTTTGCCCGGCTCTGCCAGGTGATCTTCACGGCTTTTGCCGCCACTGCGGGATGTATGAGGGGGGTGAGGCCCGTCATCTCGCCGTACTCCTTCATTACATCATCGAGCGATGTGCCGTTGAAGTTCGCCTGCAGAGTGGGCGCTTCCAGGGGTTCTTGGATATCAGGCTTTACCTGTGCCAGGGCGGTACTGCCTGCGATTGCGGCGCAAAGCAGCAGTGCTAGCCGGGTGACTCGCATCCCGGTATATTTCATCACATTAATCGGGCGCATATTGCCCTCCTTGTAGTTTGTTTTCGCTTCACATCGTTACTTCGCATACACGCAGTTTACAGTCAGAGATCCGCTCAGCCGGTCCTGGCCGGCGGATCGAATGGTCAATTCAACTACGTCAAAAATGACATCGCTTTCATGAAATGCGATAAGGAGATCTGTGACACCTTTGGCCGTTGTTTCACCCCACATATACTTGATCGGCAGGATCTTCATTTTGCCCAGCGGCCATTCGTCGCCTATGCGGGTGTCTTTTAACGGGACTGTGCTTTGCCCGGCAAGGTTGTTGATAAGTTTGGGAATGTAAATGTTCGGCATTTCTCCGGCGGGAAGAGTGGTCACTTTCTTCTGCAGTTCCTGCATGTGTTTTGCCGTAGTTGCCTGTTGCTGCCGGATATCGGCTTCTCTGCTGATCTGGTACCGGGCCTGTTCCTTGCGGTCTCTTATTGCACGCCATGAATCAAACCATGGTTTGCACAACAGGGCAGACACGCCGAACAGGGCGATCACGCCCGCGAACCATGCCAGTAGAATTTCACGGGGTTTCATCGGTTTTCCTCGGTAAATCAAGGGTCATTGTAAAATTGGCTCTGTTCTTCTCCTGGGCTGCAGTGATCTTGCCAAGAGCAACCTTCGTAAACAGCGACGGCTTGCTCTGGAGCGCCTTCTGGAAGTCGAGGATTGTATTCTGAATCTGTGCATGCCCGGCGACCACGACCTGATTCGTCTTGGCGCTCTCGTGCCTGACCTTCTTTGTGGGATCACGTTTGAAGGGTTGAATGGCCTTGTTGTATGTAAAACCGTCAAATTCAAGATCGGCTGGCTTCAGCCTGGCCACTTCGCGGAGGCATGCTATTGCGGAATACTTGACCTCGGCATACTGCTTCGCGGCAAGGAGGAGCTCACTGGTATCGGCTCCCTGCGCTTCCACGGTTCTCAAATCTGTGGCGCGATCTTCCAGAAACTTCACATTGCTCTTGTCGTACTGGAAAATTGCAAAGAAACCGCCGAAAAGAACCAGCCATAAAGCGACTGCGGCAATGGATGCATTTATGAGCTGTTTTCGCAGGCGTGCAGCCCTCTGTCCGGCGAGCCACTCCGGGATTGTCAGGTTGAGGTTCTCGTTGGAGTCGACGAGTGTGCGCCGCGTCATTCCCTCCGAAAGGGTCGGCAGGGATTTGAATGACGCGGAATTGATATCCGAATCGAATCGTGCCTTCAGCAGTTGCATCAGGGCGGCAGGTTCTTCATCCCAGTGCCACAGGGTGACGGAGTCGGCCCGCCCGACACCGTGTTCATTTTCAAGACTGGTCAGCGTGTACTCCAGCTCGGTGCAAACGTCCTCGTTGGTCAGGGTGCTGGTTCTGCCGAGGCCACGGATGATCATGGGTATGCCATCGAGAGTCACAATCATGTCGCAGACGGCTTTGTCCTTCAGGATGATGATGCTGCACCCCTTGGTGACTACTGCGCCGGCATCGGTAAGAAGCCGCAACCAGCACAAGGTTTCAACATCCATGCGGCGTGGAACAATGCCGGCGTGAGACAGCAGGGAACCCATTGCCTCCACGTTCTTTCGCTGGGCGGTCGCGATCAGAACCCTTGACGAGGTTTCAGTCTGAAGGACTGTCTCGTAAGATGTCACAGCACTTTCTGCCGGGAAGGGAGAGAACTTGTCTGCCTGCAACTCCACCATGCTTTTCAGCTCGGCCGGATCAACGGCTGGCAGCTCCACTGAGCGTATCAGGACATGCTCAGAAGATAGAGCGACCGTCGCGCGGCCCTGGATGGAACCGCGGACTGCCCGCAGCTGTGACACAAACGCGGTGCGATCTGCGTCAGAAAGGCTGGCCATGTCGGGTGCGTCGCCTGATTCAAGCTGAAGCGGTATGGCGCGGGACTCGGTTACAGCCGGGGCGCTGCCCTTCACGCTGCGCAGGATGGTCCAGCGCAGCGTGCCCCCGTGAATCGATAAACCTGTTGCCTGTTCTTTCGCCATTCTATTGTCCTTCGCTCTCCTGCCACCAGAGAACCGTCAAGTCGCCCTTGCTTCTGTCAACCCGGGCAACGCAGGATATCCGTCGCGCTACACCCTGGGATATACCGGTGGATGTGATACGGAATGTTCCTGCAGCGGTGGTTATAAGATTCTGAAGAGTCGAACGCAAGGCCGGAAATCGGCCGAAGAAATCATTAGGGTCCTTGAAAAGTCTGGTTTCATTAGGGATTCCTTCCTCCTCAGGCAGTTCCCTCTGTCGCAGAATGTCGTCGGCAATGGTCTCGTCCATTCCGGGCAACGTCAGAAGCACCCGTCTGGTGGCAACATTAACGTTGATTGTGCCGTCGCCGAAGATCGTCAATAGATCGCGTATGCCGCTCATGCCCGCATCCTCGTTCTCTTTTGGCGGACTGCCGTCCAATACTTCCGGAGAAAATCCTTTTATAAGAAGAAGTTCATCTACCGTGAAGAGAGGACCGTTCCGTGGCTTGTAGGGCGGAGTAAGCCCTGTGTAGTAATCCTGCTCGGCGCCGTACGGACGCAGTGTATTGTCGGGGTCTGTCCAGTCATAGAAGCTGTCTGTGAGAGTATCCCATCTGTCTTCCGTGATGTCGCCGGTGTCCAGAACCTTGCGCCAGTCTTCGAGACTCAGGCGATTGACGTTCCTGCGCGCTATCTCAGGGACTATATCCACTGTCGCAGTGCCGGTCTCCATTGTATCTGCGAAGCCGTAGACGGCTGCACCGCGCGCAATATTCTTGGCCGGCAGATACCAGGTCTCATCCTTCTTATCATACGTTTCCTCCAGGATTTTGGGGTCGGAGCTCTGGACGAGTAACATTCTGGCGCGCTCCATTCCAGCCTGAGCCAGGTAGCCCGCCCTCATTCTTTTGCGATAGTGCGAGGCTAGCTTCGCCTCCAGGTGCATCTCGAACGCAAAAGAACTTACGATGAGCGAGAGCAGTATTACCGTCCAGAGTGCCACAATGAGCGCTGAGCCACTGGAAGAGACCTTAGACCCCGGACCACAGACTATGGACTTCGGCGCCGGTAATGTGTCGGGTCCTTCTGAATGCTCCGGTTTCATCATTCTTTGATCCGTCTTCATTTCTTCTTTATCTGCAATGGCGTGTTGTTGTGTACGTGCCCGATGGCAGTGACCGGGTTGCGGAATTGACCAGCGGCCGGGCCACCTCCCCCCCAGGATAATCGCCAGACAGGAATTTCCACGCACCGGGTGATTTCCACCGGCGCCCTGTCCTTTCCGATAGGCTCAAGGTAGATCGTCAATTCCACTGCACGTGGCAGCCTGTTGGTGTCGTCTTTTTCCCAGATATCTGACCACTCCCAGATATTCTCGCTGGTGTTTGTAGCCACCCGGCAGTTGAATCCGCAAACCCGGCTGGAGATGAACTCAGGCTGGATCGCCATGGGATCAAAATCATCGGGCAGGGCGAACGGCCGCCAGTACCTGACTGCGGCCGAGGGGACGCCGTCCTCATTCTTTTCGATTGAGAAACGCACGCGGTGCGGCCCGGCTACAGTAACGGAATTGGACTCCGTCAGCGCGGTTCCCTGTTTGACCCAGCTTATGGCATCGTCAGAACTGCTTCCGCTTCCGCTATCGGTCAGCCAGAAGCCGTAGGTCGCAACCTGGCCCTGAGCGTCCGGAAAATACGCGGAACGAAGTCCCATCACCAGCTGATCCATTATGAAGTCACCATGATTGAGATCCTCGGCCATCCGGCTGCCATTGCGCCACGCTTTTGTGACAGCCGCGAAGGTGACGTAGGTCATGGTCGAAGCCATCAGGACGAGAAGTATTGCGACCATGATCTCGACCAGAGTGAAGCCACGTGAAGAGGAAACTGTGGAAGGTGGAAACCGGATGGCGGAAGGTGGACTGTGGAAAGAGACAGCAGTCATCAATCCGTCATCTGGTTCGCCTGTGATATGTACCAGCCTTTTCATATCTCGTTCCGCATCCAGCTTTCCATCGGCTCCCTGCTCACGGGTGATTGGTAGTATAGAGAAGGGTTTCAACACTCTGGGACGTGCGTTTACCCCTGGTGGCCCAGGAAACGCGCGTCTTTATCACGAAAAGATCCTTCTCCTTGCCCAGAGGTTCATACGTTCGCTCAAATGTGAAGCCGTTATCGTATGTGACCGGTTCAACCACGTTCTCTGAGATCTCGTTTGTCGGCAGCAACGGGTGTTCGAGCTCGCCGCGGTCGATCACGGCTGCGACCCTGTGCATTTCGCGCGCGGAATTGGCAACAGCCAGACACCGTGTAGCAGCGGCCATAAGCGCAAACGAACTGATGCTCATAATGGCTACAGCGATTAGAGCCTCGATGAGAGTGAAGGCCGCTTGAGTTTCTGATATGCCCGCTGTGCCTGTTTGTTGCATCAGAGTGTGTCCCAGTCCCCGTTCCCTCTTCCGACTACGGTTGCGCTGTTTGACAACCGGCCTCGCATCACTGACTCCTGACTCTAGTTTCCTGCTTTTGTCTTTGTTGTTGTAAACGCATCCACCTGGATTGTCATTGTCTCGTCCCTGCTGTTGGCGATGGTTATGGAATAGGGTGTACATCGTCCGTTCCGCATATAGGAAACAGTCCACGTGTTGTCGGCGTCTGGCTGCGGTCCGCCGGCAATATCCACATTGTCGATGCGCACGCCATCCAGTGTGCGATCGAGCTTTGTGTGCGCCGTGCTGCCATGCGCCTCTATTCTGGGACCAGTTTTATGAAACGTCAGGCGCACCTCCTGCTGATCCATTATTGCCATGCTTCGGGCAAACTTGCCTGCCCTTGCAATAGCGGATGCCGCAGCCCTCAGCCGGCTTCCGCGTATTGATTTCACCATCGATGGTATGCTCACTGTCAGAAGAATGCCGATGATTATGACCACGAGCATCAGTTCGGTAAGCGTGAAACCCTTACGTCCGGTTTTCTTCTTCATGACGTTCCCGTGTCGATGCAGCTGCCTCGCTTCTACTTGGAATCCAGTCTGCCGCCGGGGGTCTCAGCCCAGAGTTGGAAATCGTCATCTGATTTACTGTACTGCAGATCCTTGCCCCATGAGTCACGCGGTATCGCTTTTCCCTCGATATACGGCCCCTGCCATGAGTCGTTGCCCGGGTTGTTGATGAGTTCTTCCAGCGAGTTGGGATAGGCCCCGCAATGCATCTCGAAGTTGGCTACAGCCATTTTGACTGCGTGAAGTGATGCTCGCGTGGTGTTTCTCCTGGCTTCCTGAATCTTGCCTTTTATGGCGAAGGTCGCCCCGGTGGCGAGAATGCCGATGATGACGACGACGAGCATTATTTCAATAAGAGTAAAGCCCGAACGGCTACCGTGCCTGACCAGTCTGTTCTCAGTCTGCTGATTCATTTCATCCTCCTTTGTTGCGTTGTTGCTGCAATTAATCCTGGGCATCCAGGCCGTTTGTCATGCTGAAAACAGCGAACAGAATGCTCATTGCCACGAACCCGACAAGCACAGCCATGACGACGATCAGTATCGGTTCCAGGGCCGTGGTGAAGATCTTTATGCTGCGATTGAGCTGCTGCTCATACCTGTGAGCCACGTGCCCTAGTGCGCCGGGTACGTTGCCTGTGTGTTCTCCGATTGAAAGCATGTCGGTCATCATCCTCGGGAACACACCGCCTCCGGCCAGTGGGCCCGAAATGGTGGTTCCGTCAGTGACGCGGTCGCGAGCGTTGCGGATTTCATTTGCTATTACTACATTCCATACCGTTTGCTCGACGATGCCGAGAGCGCGAAGCACAGGCACGCCATTGGCCAGCAGAGTGGCCAGTGTTCTGGCGAAGTTAGAATAGATGCCGGCCGAAACCACTCCCTTGACCAGTGGCAATCGCAGCACAAAACCGTGCAGCCACAGCCGGCCTTTCTCGGTCTTTGATCCGCGATATGCCAATACAGCTATGATTGTGAACTCGGCGGCGAGAAAGAGGCCGTAGTTGACCAGTGCGTCGCTCAGTCCGATTAGAATGCGGGTCGACAGCGGCAGGGTGCTTTTGAGTTCCCGGAAGATTTCCGAGAACTTAGGGACCACCCACGTCAGACACACGATCATTGTTAGTGCACCCATCACCATCACTATTGCCGGGTATATCAGTGCGGTTATGACTTTATCGCGCACGTCCAGTACGAGCTCGTAGTGGTCAACAAGGCGCTTCAGCACTTCTCCGAGCGTTCCGCTGGCTTCGCCCGCCCTTATCATGTTGACATACAGCGTGGTGAAGGTGCGTGGGTGTTTTGCGAGAGCATTGGACAGGCTTGAGCCCTGCGAAATATCATCACGGAGCTGCCGTATTATCCCGTCGCCGGAGCTGCCGGCTCTGCTGTTGGCCAGAACGGTCAGTGCATCTGTAAGAGTCATGCCGGCAACGAGCAGGTCGCTTAGTTCTGTGGAAAAGGTGAGCACCTCCCTGGTTCCCATCCGTGGCGGCCGGCCCAGATCGAGGGAGAAGCGTGACTTGCCCTTCTTTGCGCCAGCATCCGCTGTAGACTTGGTTTCAGTGACGGATACCGGCACCTGACCTGTCTTTTCTATCAGGCCAAGCGCGGCACGTCGATCCGTGGCATCGATTTTGCCCTCGATCCGTTCCCCGGCCCTGTTTCGCGCAACATATTTGAAAGATGCCATCAGTCAGCCCCCAACCCCTGTAACCCTGTAACTCTGTAACTCTGTAACTCTGTAACTCTGTAACTCTCTTCCTACGTATCCTCTTCCGACACGCTTACTATTTCATCAATGGTCGTAAAACCGCCGAGAACTTTGTTCCAGCCGTCTTCACGAAGGGTTCGCATGCCGAGACTGACGGCTTTCTGCTTGATCTTGCTTGTAGGCTCACGCGTAACGATGACCGGTTCCAGTTCTTCGGTAATTCTAAGCACCTCGTAGATGCCGGATCTCCCTTTATAGCCGGTCCTGTGGCACTTTTCGCATCCTGCTGACTCATAAATGGTGCTCCCTGCCGGAACCTCGGTAGGAAGCTTTGCACCGGTCAGAATGTCTATGCCTGGAACAAAGGGCCGCCTGCAGTCCTGGCACAGTCGCCGGACAAGGCGCTGGGCCACGACCGCTTTCAGCGACGACGCGACCAGAAAAGGCTCCACGCCCATGTCCAGGAGGCGGGTAACGGCGCCAGGAGCATCGTTTGTGTGCAGAGTACTGAATACCAGATGACCGGTCAGCGAGGCGCGGATTGCGATCTCAGCCGTTTCAAGATCACGTATTTCACCGACCATCAGGACATCGGGATCCTGACGCAGAAACGACCGCAGCGCACTGGCGAAAGTCAGGCCGATCTCGTCACGGAGCTGGACTTGATTGACACCAGGCATTTCGTACTCGATAGGGTCTTCGATCGTCAGGATGCGCTGATCGATCCTGTTTATCTCGTGCAGGTATGCGTAAAGTGATGTGGACTTGCCGCATCCTGTCGGACCGGTAACAAGGATGATACCGCTCGGCCTGTTAATGAGCGTTGTTATGATCCCGGCGTCATGGGCGTTCATTCCCAGTTCGGCCAGAGTGACGAGGCCCTTGCCGCGCATCAGCAGACGGAGGCTGACGCTTTCACCGTACACTGTCGGCATTGTAGAGACGCGGATGTCCAGGTCTTCGCCCTGTATCCGTATTCCGATACGGCCGTCCTGCGGCAGCCGTTTCTCGGCAATATTCATGTTTGCCATCACCTTGATGCGGGAAATAATGGCAGCCTGAAACCTGTTGAGCTGCGGCGGGAGCGGGGTCTGGTGCAGGATGCCGTCGATACGATACCGTACGCGCAGTGAGTCCTCCATGGGCTCAAGATGTATGTCTGTGGCACTCTCGTTGTAGGCTTCCCATATCACCTGATTTACGAACTTTACGATGGATGTTTCCTGGTCAAGTTCGTTCAAATCGGTTTTCAGCAGGGTCTCACTGAGGTCCACCTCTATGCGGTCGTCCTCTATCATCTTCTCCACGGTCTCGGCACCGATGCCATAGAATTTCTTGCCTGCGCGCTTGATGTCGGCGAGCGGACTGAGCGCTATGCGCACCCGCATACCGGCTGCGAGTCGCAGTGCATCGACTATTTCCGCATTGAATGGATCATGCGTGGCAACCAGCAGGGATCCGTTTTCCAATGCCAGCGGTATTACGTTGTATTGAAACACCACCTTTGGCGGCAGGGATTCAAGGACCGACTGCTCAATGATTCTGGCGTCCAGCCGGAGAAACTGGATATTGAGTGAGCGGGCCAGTGCTTCAAGGAGCGCATCTTCCTTTGCAAAGCCTTTGTTGACAGCAAGCTCTGGTACGCTCTGGCCGTCAGTTCGCTTGCTCTTGACCAGATCTTCGATCTGGCTGTCGGTCAGTAATCCGGTCTGTTTTAAGATATTTCCGAGTCTTGTTGTAATCGCTGCAGCCATATTTCTCCTGCGCTCAGTCCGCTGAGGCCGTGGCAGATCGCTTTCGCTTTACTTTATTCACTGTCCTGTCCTTGATGGCATCGGCCGCCTTTTCAGCGGCCCACATCGCCTGTCTTGCTATTCCCATCAGTATCTTGACATCGTTGCTTGTAAGCTTGCCGCGTGATAGAACTCTGCGCAGACCCAGCATCATGTGGAGGGCCTTGTCCTCTTTCATGAAGCCCATCTTCAGCAGCGCTTCCCGCCACAGCGCGAACATTTGCTCCCTGACCAGTGAAGGGGCTTCCTCCGACCGCTCTGCCGGCGGAATATACTGTCCCGATGCCGCGAAAAGTTCATAACAGCAGATCATAACGGCATGAGACACGTTGAGCGACTTATAATCGTCAACAGATGGTATTCTTATGATCTGGGTGCAGGTGGCCAGTTCTTCGTTTGTCAGCCCGTTATCCTCACGGCCGAAGACCAGCGCGACCTTGGAGGTCTGCGATGCGGCAAGGATCCGGGGCGCGAGTTCATGCGGCGACTGAGCGTGGCTTCGGTACAGACCAGGGCGCGCGCTTGCCCCCATGACGAGGCCGCAGTCGGCTACTGCGGCGTCAAGTGATTCGAAGACGCGGTGTGCTTCAAGAATTCCGGTAGCGGAGCAGCACATCATGCGTGCTTCTACCATGTCAAGCCTGCGCGGGGTAACGAGGGCCAGGTCGGACAGCCCCATGTTGGCCATTGCCCGGCAGACCGATCCCACGTTGCCGCTGTATAACGGGTTGACCATTACTATGCGTATATTCTGCAGGCTCATCCGTGTTCTACCACTCCAGATCTTTCTTGTCGCCGACAAGGTCGGTTACGCGCCGGCCGACAATGGTCTCACGGTTGGCCTCCCGTTTGTCAACCAGTTCCCTGAGAAGCGCAAGCTCACGACTCATCTGCTCGACGTCGATCTTCATGAGCTGCTGCTTGATGTCAAAGATGGATGCGGCTGTTTCGCACAGGGCCTGCTGGATGCGCTTCTTATCGCTCTCACCTGCCATCCGGATTTCCCTCACCAGCCTGCCGGCCCTGGACTCGAGTCGCTTCAATACGAGCTTCTTTTCGTACGCTACCGGATTCTTCCGCCTTGTCTCAAGCAATGAAAGCACCTCGCGAACAAGTGTTGAGAAGAGATCGGTGGCTTCTACATGGTGAGTAATGGCAAGTGTCCTGAATTTCTGCAGCTCGTCCTCGAAGTTGGCCTTGAGGAACTTGTCCACCTCTCTGCGATTGACACCTGGGAAGCGCGCAAACACAGCATCAATGATCTCGTTTTCGTAAGGTGTCGGCGGCGGAACTGAGTCCGGGTCAAATGCTTCAGTAGACTCTCTTGAAACCTTTTCCGTGGCATTGTCTTCACTGACGGCGCACGGAATGAAGGCGGAGTAAGCCGCCAGCAGCAGGAGAACAATCGGTGTTGTTTTCATAACTCTGTAACCCTGTAACTTTGTAACTCTGCCTTATCGTAACTCATTCCGCACATCCATTGCGCGGGACACAATATCTGCTCTCAGGGCAGCGCTTATGGCTTCCACGCTGCCTATCGCCTCATTTTTCCGGTACTTATCACGGAATCCCCTGAGGTCCGAATCAATATGACCGGCCAGAAGTTTTATCTCTGAGTTCATTGCAGTGATTTCCGCTGGTGATAGTGCCTGAGTTCCGGGTGCTCGTCGATGCTGCATCTGTCTCCATCCGAAGACGCCAACTGCTAGCAGCACCGAAGCTGCGGCCAGGGCGGCCACGAGCGGTCGCCGGAAGAAACTGTGGAAGGACAGGACGGGGGACATGGTGCGGACGGCCTGTTCCCTGTTTCGGGCCAGCAAGGAAGCCGCCTGCAGTTGTGTCTCACGGATTGATGTGGCCGAGAGATCGAGCTGACGGTCTTGTCCCGCCAGCTGCTCGAGTCCGGCGACTATTTCTTCAAGCTGCCTGCATTTGGGGCAGTCAGCAAGATGGCCTGTCAATTCAGCATTGCCGGTCCCGTTGCCGGCTACGAGGATTCTTCCGGCCTGTTTACACTTCATTTCTTTTCCCCATTCCCGAACTTATTCTGCTCCGTAAGCAACAGTCTGATCTTCTCGAGGCTTCTGGTCGCCTGCCAGAGAACCGTTCCGAGCGGTCTCCTGCGTAATTTCGCTATATCATTGAACTTGAGATCGCCGAAATAGCGAAGCAGCAGGATGTCTCGCTCCTTTGGCGGAAGCATCTCAAGGGCCATCCTGACATTCGCTTCCCTTTCCCTGGCCACGGCGTTCTCGCTTGGTGTAGGTCTTTCATCGGCCAGCTCTTCCGCCGGCCGCTTGTCCGCAAGCTCCGTCTTGTCGCTGTCAAACCAGTTCTTTCTGGCTCGCAGCACATCTATTGCCCGATTACGGGCTACCCGGTAAAGCCAACCTCCCGCGCCCTGCTCGGGCTTGATCCGCGCGATATTCTTCACCAGCTCCAGAAAGCATTCCTGTACGATATCCTCGGCCAGTCCGTTATCGTTAACCATCCCGCGAACATAGGAGAACACGCCTCTCCTGTGCTTTTCGAAAATGACGTCAAATGCCGCCGTTTCTCCATTCTGCAGCCTCCTGAGGAGACCGGCATCCTCTTCAATTGTCTGACGTTCTTCGCTTTTCATACTTACTACGACTGAGCTCCGCCCTTTATTGGCACAAACTTGCGTAAATCAACCGTATCCGGCTTCTCTGGATCAGGCAACTCAATCTTCTCCATGGTCTTTTATCAACACAGAAATGCAGGTTGATATTTTTGGGTCATGAAAACACAATGCCATTTGACCCGCCGGTGTGATAGGATTCCGCCAGCAAAAGAAGTGGGATGAAGATAGCAGTTGTCGGACGGGCACAGAATCAGCAACAAGCCAGGATCAACCTCTTGACTATAAAGCGAATATTTCTGGGCTGGGATCGGCCCCTTTGCGAAACTGTACCAGCGTATCTTCTGGCCGGTACCGGCACCGGGATGCTGGATCTGCGCGGTACGATTGTTGTTGTGCCGACCCGCCAGTCGAGCTGGCGGTTGCGCGCTGCTTTGCCATTGGCTGCCGATGCGCTCGGTGCCGCCCTGCTGGGCCCGGAAATCGTGACCCCGCCGGTGCTGCTCAAGCCGCCGCCCACAGCTACAGTTGCCACGAACTTTCAAAGCATGCTGGCCTGGATCGCTGTCCTGAAGGCCGTAAAACCCGGCGAGCTGACCGCGTTTCTGGGTGCGCGTGAGGGTCGGGATTCCAGTACGGCCTGGGCGCTCCAGGTTGCGCGTCAACTCCAGAATTTGCGCGAGGAACTGGCCGATGGCGGGTTGACCATTGCGGATGTGGCCGGCCTGCCTGACATAGAGGAAGGTGAACGGTGGTCATCCATGGCCGATCTGGAGCGGCGGTATGCCGGGCAACTGGATGCCTGGCACCTTCATGATGCGCTGAGTCTGAAACTCGATCATGCCAGCCATGGCATACTCGGCCCGGAAGTGCGCCGCGTGGTGGTTGCGGCAGTAACTGACCCACCGAAACTGTTCATGGCACTGTTGGACAGGTGGGCTGCTGCCGGTGGCATGGTCGAAGTGCTCGTAGGCGCGCCTGCAGCCGGGGCGGCAGCATTCGATGCCTGGGGGCGCCCATTGCCGGAGGCTTGGCAGTCTTGCGAGATTACATTGCGGGCCGAAGACCTCTGGCTGGAATCATCGCCCGATGACCAGGCTGGCCGGATTGCAAAAGCCATCTCAACCGGCGGGGCTGCATTTGATGCCTCTCTGCGGCCGCAACTGGCCATTGGCGTACCTGATCGCGAAACTGTTGCACCGTTGCAGCGCGAACTTGCTGCCATCGGGCTTCCGGCATTCGATCCGCAAAATCGCCAGCTTGCAGACACTGCGCTCTTCAGGCTTATTGAAGCTATGATGGCTCTGCGGAGCAGATCGGGTTATGCCGAAGTGGCCGCTTTGTTGCGACACCCGGATGTTCTGGTTTCGCTGGGGCATGGCGCTGAATTGCTGAGTGAGCTGGACAAGTATCAGTCCGGGCACCTGCCGGTTACACTGGAGGACATGGTCGCCTATCATGCCAGGAAACCAGATGCTCAGGACCGTGAGCAAGGTAGTCGAGACCTCCTGCGCGCCGCATTGACGCGTATCAGTGAGTGGCGTGATGAGTTGAAAGCGGAGAACCTTGCAGCCGGCCTGCGCAGCGTGCTGCGGGCGGTATACGAGAAGCGATTCCTTAGGTTCGACGATCCGGCGGATGCCGCCTTCCGGCAGACTGTCACCGAATTCGATACGGGGCTGCGAGAGCTCGAAAATGCCACCGCCGCTGGTCATGCCGAGGCCGCCTTCGCCAGAACCGTTGCAGCAGAGGTGCTGATGGCTCGGTTGCAAGATGCCACAATCAAGGGAGAGCGCCGGAATGAAAGCCTCGATCTTGAAGGATGGCTGGAGCTGGCATGGAATCCTTCGCCGCTCCTGTTTGTGGCAGGAATGAATGAGGGCTTTGTACCGGACGGGCACGTAGGAGATGTCTTTCTGCCTGACAGTGTGCGGAGTAAGCTGGGTCTTCGTGATGACAAGCTGCGCGTGGCTCGCGATGCCTGTCTGCTTACAGCCTTGATCGCGCAACGTCGCACCGGAGGGCGGGTGATCCTGCTGGTGGGCAAGACTTCAACGGCAGGCGATCCGCTTCGCCCTTCACGGCTGCTCTTCCGCTGCACTGACAAAGAACTTGTTGCCCGCGCCCAGTTGCTCTTCCGGAATCCGGCGCCTGCCCATGCAGCCGAAGCCTTCACGGTCAGTTTTCAGCTTGATCCAGCACTAGTGCCTGCTGATGGCATCAATCGTAAGATTTCACGGCAGTTACGTGCCACAAGCTTCCGGGACTACCTTGCCTGCCCGTTGCGGTTCTATCTGCATCATGTTCTTGGCATGAGAGCGCAGGATGACTGTGCCAGGGAACCGGGTGCATCTGGTTTCGGGACCATGGTTCATGCCGCGCTTGCTGAAATGGGACAAGATAAGAAGCTGTGGGCTTGCGACGATAAGGAGGTGCTGGCGAGATGGCTGGAAGACCGCCTGCGCTCGCTGGTTTGTACCAGATACGGCGTTCGCCCCTGGCTGGGTGTTGAGTTGACCATTGATAGCGCTGTGCAGCGGTTGCGAGCCTTTGCGCAGAAGCAGGTCGAATGGCACAAGGCGGGATGGGAGATCCTCTCGAGTGAATGTGAAGCCGAAAAGATCATGCAGCTGAACGACTTTACGGTTGTTGGCCATATTGACCGCATTGATCAAAACGCAGGCACTCGCCAAGTCTGTGTTCTCGATTATAAGACCACCGACACGGCCAGGACGCCGGCCGCAGTGCATATTGGCCCCAAGCGTGATGAGCCGGATCTGGTTGGTGCCGGCATTCCGTTGGAGTTGGTGACAGGCGGAACTACCAGGCCGGCTGCGGATAAACCTTCAGCCACAAAAAAGAAACTTTCTCCAGAGAAGCCTGAGCCTGTAGAGGAGAAGAGGAGCAAAAGCTGGGTTGACCTGCAACTTCCGCTCTACCGTGAGCTGGTTCGGCCCAAGTTCGGTCCAGATGTTCAACTCGGATACATTTGCCTTCCAATATCGTCCGGCGATACGGGATTCAAACTTTGGGAAGGATACGGTGATACATTGCATGCCTCGGCGATCGCATGCGCAGAGGCCGTTGCTCGTGGAATAAAGGATGGCAGATTCTGGCCGTCGAAAATTCTGAAGGCCGGATATGATGACGACCTGGCGGGAGTATTGCTGGATGATCCCGATAAGAGCATCTGCCGACCCGTGTCACCGTGGGGGGATGGAACATGATCGTCTTCCAGAATCGCGCTATTCGTGCATCGGCTGGCACGGGCAAGACCTTCCGGTTGGCACACCGCTATATTGGCCTTATGGCGACTGGCGTCCAGCCTGAGCGCATCTGTGCTCTCACATTTTCCCGTAAAGCCGCGGGTGAGATATTCGATAAAATCGTCGAGCACCTCTGCGGCGCGGCGACTGATGAGAAAAAGCGCGCCAGGACAGCCGGTGCAATCCTCAAAGAGAAGCTTTGCGTACCGCAGGATACACCGGAATCCTACAGGAACCTGCTGCGCGAATTGCTTAATCAGGGGCATCGCCTGCGAATAGGCACGCTTGACAGTTTTATTCTGGGTATCGTGCGTGCTTTCCCGATGGAGCTTGGTATTCCGCCGGAAACTCAGCCAGTGAATGGCGATGGCGGCGAAGCTCTGGCCATGCGCCTCTCCATTCTGACCCGACTCTTTGATCCCTCGAGGGCGAACGGTCCGGATGGCCGAAATGAAGGCGACATGTTTCTGCGGGACTTCCGTCAGGCCTGCTTCGGCCAGGTGACGAAGTCGCTGGTAGCAAGACTCGACAGACTCATTTCTGATTTCTATGGATTCTACCGTCAGCATAGCAAAGCAGACTGTCACTGGGGCGTCATTGACCGGATCTGGGAACCTGCCGAACGGTGGTGGGAGGATCCGGAGCTCAGGTCGGTTGTAATACCCGCCGACCTGCCGGTTCGCCTGGCTGGCGCGTTCGGAGCCGCAGATAGCAAGGGTAATCTTGGCAAAGCATGTGCCGCCATAGCGGCTGCAGCGATGGCGCATTCCGCCGATAGATCCTGGCCTGATCTTAATGAGACAATTCTTTCGCGCCTTTTGCAGTACGCGGCGCAAAGCTCGCCTCCTGCCATCAACTACAGCAGGAAGGACTATTCTGTCCCGGCTGTTCTCTGGCCACCGTTGCGCCGCGCTCTTGGCAACCTCATCGGCGTAGAAGTGGCACGTGCGCTGGAGCGGACGAAGGGCCAGCGCGCCGTTCTGGACCGCTATGACAGACTCTACTCGGGCGCGCTGGGTACTGACGGTCGTTTCACCTTTGAGGACCTCTCCCGCATCCTGGGCGCTGACGGCCTGAGACCGAGCCGCAAACAGAGTGAGTCAAACCGTCTTTTCATTGACTACCGCCTTGACGGCATGCTGGATCACTGGCTGCTTGATGAGTTCCAGGACACCAGTAACACTCAGTGGTCTGCCCTCGGTAATCTCATTGACGAGGTCATTCAAGGATCCGGACGCTCCTTCTTCTATGTTGGCGATGTCAAACAGTCCATTTATGGCTGGCGCGGTGGCAACCACAGGCTTTTTGGCGCGGTGCTGGAGAACTACAAGAATGCTGACGAGCGCGCGATCACGACTGAATCTATCAATGCCTGTCACCGCTCGCTTCCTGCGATCATAGATACCGTCAATATGGTCTTTGAGAATTTGGCCGGGTGGGAACCGGATATTGCCGGCGACCAGAGGCTGCGGAAGGATGCTATTGATGCGTTTTCCGGAGCTTGGGAGAAGCATGTGAGCGCCCGTCTGGGCGAGGGCGAGGGTTTCGCGTCTTTGCTTGAGTATGAGCCGAAGAAGAAGACTGCCAAACCGGATGGAGCCGGAGAGGGAGATGGTGGTGAAGAGGAATATTCGGACGATCCGGCCCAGTTTGAGGCCGTTGCCGAAGTGCTGAAACAGGTCCAGCCCACCAAGCGCAGTATTACGGTGGCGGTGCTGGTGGGCACCAACGAAGATGGTCGCGCATGTGTTGACGTGTTGCGCCGCCAATTGTCGGAAGTGCCGGTTGTGCATGAGGGAACCGGTGGCATTGTAGACAACCCGGTGGTCTGCCTGCTTCTGGCACTGGTACGC